>NZ_BDGM02000003.1:0-171871 GCF_001748485.2 Tepidibacillus sp. HK-1
AGCTGTTGATCGGATTAATGCCAAGTTGAACCAACAAAAAGCTGCTTAAAAACTTAAAAATTTTAAAAACGATTTAAATTCTGCAGGTCTGTCTTTCTTTAAAAGAAGGAATTATGAAATTGATTCAATTAAGAATTATTATTATTCAAAATAAGAATTTTTACTTTTTGCGGTTGAAAAACTTATTTTCATCATGTACATTTATATGAAATGATTTTAATAATGGGAGGTTTTCCAATTGAATCAAAATGAATTAAGTTTTCAGACGCTATTAGTTCACAATAAACACTCGATAGATCCTTCTACAGGAGCAGTTAGCGTTCCTATTCAGCATGCATCTACCTTTCATCAATTTAATTTCGATCAGTTTGGCCAATATGACTACAGTCGGTCTGGAAATCCAACAAGAGATGCCCTAGAGCAAACCATTGCTGAACTTGAGAATGGAGTAAGGGGTTTTGCCTTTGCATCTGGAATGGCCGCTATTTCAACAGCTTTTATGCTTTTTTCTAAAGGAGATCATGTATTAGTCACTGAAGATGTTTATGGTGGTACCTATCGTCTTGTTACCCAAGTTCTTTCTCGTTTCGGTATTGAATATACCTTTGTCGATATGACAGATTTAGATCAGGTAAAAAAAAGCATTCGTCCGAATACGAAAGTGATCTACATTGAAACACCATCCAATCCTACCCTTAAAATCACTGATATTCGAGCAATTGTTGATTTAGCTAAAACACACGGATGTTTAACCTTTATTGACAACACTTTTTTAACCCCTGCATTACAGCAACCTTTAGAATTGGGCGTAGATCTTGTTTTACATAGTGCAACCAAATTCATTGCTGGCCATAGTGATGTGATTGCTGGTTTAGCTGTGGTTAAGGATGAAGAGTTAGGACAAAAACTTTATTTCCTTCAAAATACTTTTGGTTCTATATTAGGTCCACAAGATGCTTGGCTTATTTTAAGAGGAATTAAAACATTACATGTTCGTTTAAAGCAATCACAAGAGTCTGCAATGGAAATCGCAAAGTACTTGCAGCAAATTCCTCAAGTAGAACAAGTCTATTATCCAGGGTTACGAGAACACAAAGGTTTTGAAGTTCAACAATCTCAGGCCAAAGGAGCTGGTGCAGTGCTTTCTTTTCGGTTAAAAGATGAACAAGCCGTGAGAACATTTGTTAAAGAAGTAAAAATTCCTGTCTTTGCTGTAAGCCTTGGAGCAGTTGAATCGATCCTATCTTACCCTGCAAAAATGTCCCATGCAGCCATGCCGAAGGAAGAACGGGAAAAACGAGGAATTACAGATGGGTTGCTTCGTTTATCTGTTGGGTTAGAAAATCCTAGAGATCTGTTAGCTGATTTCGAACAGGCTTTTTCAAAACTAAATGTAAAATATAACCTATAACAAAACAAAGCTGGTTTGTTTGTTGCAGCAATTACATTTTAATCTTCTAAGCAAATTTTAAAAACACCTTATACTTTTGTGCAGTATAAGGTGTTTATTTTTGATAGGATCCCGCAAAAGTAATCGGACTAAACTTCGAAGGAAGTCGACATTTTTGTGGGTGTTATTAAAACTTCGAGGCCTTTAATGTTAGAACACCATACACCATTTCATGATATGGTGTCTCAACATTTGCTTTTTTTCCATATTTAACAACAGCACCACTTAAGCTATCCACCTCTATTGGCTTTCTCCGTTCAAAGTCAACGAGCATTGAGGATTTAGTTGTCGGAGCAAAATTGTGTCCAATTTGATAAGCTACTTCTACATCTTCATCTGATAATTCAATGCCATTCGCTCTGGCAACATGCTTTACCTCTTTAAGAAGTTTCCGGAAAAGTTGGTCTGTTTTTTCGCAAGCCCAAACATCACCTGCCGGTAATTCAGTAATCGTAGTAATTGCGCTAAAAGAGCTAATAAACATAAACTTTTTCCAAATATCCTTTTGAATGTTGCCAGAAAGAACCGTTGGTATACCTGCTTCTTGAAAAACAGATAGTAATTGCTTAGCTCTCTCTGTAATTTGTCCATCCATTTCTCCAAAGATGATATCTCGTTTTGCACTTTTTTGAGCAATGATACCAGGTGCTTCTATCGTTGTTTCTATGTATGTAAGACCGCCCAATACTCTCTCTTTTCCTACAACTTCAGCCATGATTTCCTCATTACCTACACCATTTTGTAGGTTTAAAACCATTGAATCCTCTTTTAAAATAGGTAGGATCTGCTCGGTCGTTTTTTTGATATCGAAGCCTTTTATAGTAAATAAAACGACGTCAACCAATCCAGCATCTTGTGGATCAGCAACTGCTTTTAATGGTAGCTGAAAATCTCCGTGAACACTATGTACTGTTAGGCCATTCTCCTGAAGTGCTTTCAAATGTTCTCCTCTAGCAATTAAGGTGACTTCGTGACCTTTTTGTGCCAATAATCCCCCAAAATAGGCACCTACTCCTCCTGCACCCATCACAGCAAACTTCATTTTACATCCTCCTCCTCTTACCCATTGTACTTGACTTAAAAGGAGTACATTTTTTTCATGTACTCCTCTGGTTTTTCACTAAGCTAGCCCTATATTAAGCTAAAATCTCTTCGATACGATCTAAAACATCCTTAGATAAAGTTACACCTACTGCTTTAACGTTCTCTTCTACTTGTGCTGGTCGGCTGGCACCAATGAGCGCACTGGATACGTTCTTTTGACGTAATATCCAAGCGATCGCCAATTGTGCTAATGTCAAGCCAAGCTCTTTAGCTACACCTTCTAATTGATCAATACGCTCAAAGAATTCATCCTTCATATACCGTGCAATCATTTGACTTGCTTCTGGATCGGCACCGCGGCTTCCTGCTGGTGCAGGTGCTCCTTTTTTATATTTACCTGTTAATACCCCTTGAGCAAGTGGGGAAAAAACAACCTGACCAATTCCATGTGCTTCAGACAATGGAATGATCTCTTTTTCAATATAGCGGTTTAACATGTTATATACGGGCTGGTTGACCACAATTCGGTCTAATAATTTTTTATCTGCAATATGGATAGCTTCAGCAATCTGAGCTGGTGTCCATTCACTTACCCCAACATATAAAACCTTACCTTGGTTAATAAGGTCATCAAAAGCTCGCAAAGTCTCTTCTAATGGTGTTTCTGGATCATAACGATGAGCATAGTATAGATCTACATAATCTAAACCTAAACGCTTTAAGCTCGCATTACATTGCTCAATCACATGTTTGCGAGATAATCCGCGGTCGTTCACGCCATCTCCCATTGGCCAGAAGACTTTAGTTGCAAGAACATAGGATTCACGTGGAAAGTCTTTCAAGGCTTTTCCTACTACTTTTTCTGCTTCACCACGACGATATACATTGGCGGTATCAAAGAAGTTAATCCCTAATTCATAGGCTTTATGTATCGTGTTAATTGCATTTTGATCTTCTACATAACCACCATAAGTTAACCAACTACCCAATGAGATTTCACTCACTTTTACTCCAGTTGTTCCTAAATGACGATATTGCATGTTTATTAACCCCCTTTTAAATCCTTTTACCTATTGAAAATGAAAGTACATTTTTAATTTTAACATATTTTTAATATTTACACTATTTTCCCAGTGTAAGAAGGCCTATTTATTCCTTTTTGCCCGTCTTTCAAGATACCATTGATAGATCATCACACTTAACGTAAACCAAACACCACTTGCCAAATATCCACCTAACACATCACTTGGAAAATGCACCCCTAAATAGATTCGACTGATTCCAATTAAAAGAATCATGACTGTTGCAAAGAGAATCATCAATCCTCTACCAAATCGGGAGCGAAGGTGTTTCCATAGTAGAAAGGATATCATTGCATACAACGTAAAAGCTGCCATAGAGTGTCCACTTGGAAAACTATATCCAGTTTCTTCAATGATGCGATGAATCGTTGGACGTTCTCTATGGAAAATAACCTTTAACAAATTATTTAAAGCTGTTGATCCAATTATCACAATCACAAAAAAGACTAACTCGATACGATGTTTTAGTAAAACATACAATATGATGGAGGTTATGATGATAATGGCTATGACAATTTTAGTAGAACCTATCCATGTAAAAAACTTCATAACCTCTGTTAAATAAGAATTTTCCAATGATTGAACCCATATGATGATCGGTAAGTCAAACCATTGAATTTTATTAAAACTAACAAAGGCAGCAATTAAACCAAAACTAAGAAGTAGGAGAAACCCTATTTTTCTTCCTGTTTTTTGTTTATTTTTATGGTGTATATTCAATTAATCTCCTCCAAGACGTCACTTTTGTGGTTTTTTTACGTTTTTAATTGGTATTTGATTAAATGATCTTGTCTGAAGCTGGAAATTTCACCATTGTACTCTAAATAATCAAGAAAACTTAATATTTCAGAAAAAAATAAGTTCAGGTGTTTCTCGTACCGGTTTGGATATACTTTTCTCATCAAATCATATACAGTAAAAGAACCCTGTTCAAGAATTTCTTTTAATTGCTCTGAACGTTGCTTAAAACGAGAGAATTGCCGATCTATCATTTCATCTAGATTGACGATCACTTTACCATGTCCAGAATAAACCTTTTCGATCTTTAATCCTTTTATTTTTTCAAGCGAATGTAGATAATCTATTCCACTTTTCGCTCTAGAAAAAAGATTGTTTATTAAAATGGGTTCTACAAAAATCCCTGAACTTGTATTCTCCAAAATAAAGTCTCCAGCAATAAGAATTCCTTTTTTCTCATGATATAATACGATATGCCCTTGAGAATGACCAGGAGTATGTAGTACTTTCCAATTTGGAAGATGAGGTAATGATGAACCATCTTCAATCAACTCAATATCGCTAACAGGATCCATAAATTGATTCAAATATTGATTAAACGATTTGATTCTTTGCACCTGCTCCTTTGATAATCCATTTTCAAGATAGAGTTTCTCATAAAAGAGAGTAAGTTGTTGATTAAAAATTGGTTCTTTTTCAACCCATGGAATGGTCCATTGATGGGCATAAACTTTTAATTTAGAATGGTGTTGTCTTAATATGTCCAAAAGACCAATATGATCAACATGATGATGTGTAAGTAAGACTTGATCAATATCTTTAAGACGGATACCATTTTCATTTATTTGATATATCAATGATTTCCAGGCTTGTTCTGTTTTTATTCCTGCATCGATTAATGTGATTTTGTCACCTACCAGAAGATAGGCATGAACATCACCTACTGGAAAAGGGGTTGGAAGGTTTAGCGAAATCAACTTTATATTTTGGTTTTCTAAGTTTGTCTGTAACCGATTCACGATGATATCCCCTTTAAGTCAAGTTTTTAATATCAGAAAATTCCTTAAATTCATTGTACAGTTTTTAGAGATTCTCTTCAATCATAAAGGGGGAAATATGATTACTTTTGAAAGACTCTAACTTGATTTTTTCCACTATTTTTAGCCTCATATAACATTTTGTCAGCCATCCGAAATAGGGATAATCGATTAACCTCTTGATCTTCTCTTTTCCATGAGGCAAGACCGCAAGAAACTGTTACCTTAGGATTTGTTTCTTGGCTAATTCGATTTAAAATGCGAAAGGCTACTTTTTTTGCAACGTTTGGATCTACATTTGGCAGATAAAGAGCAATCTCTTCCCCTCCCCATCTGACCGCAGTATCTGTGTCTCGAATACTTGAGATAAGAATCATCGCTACTTGTACTAAGATCTGATCGCCTACTTGATGACCATAGGTATCATTAATTTTTTTGAAATCATCAATATCTAGTAATAAAATCGACCCTTGTTCATCTCCATTCATCGATTGTTGAATTTTTTCATCTAAATAAGAACGATTATATAAACCGGTTAAATAGTCAGTGATTGCCAACTGTTGCAAACGTTCATGCAGGATGGCATTTGTTAGTGCTAAACCTAAATGTTGAGCAAAAACTTGAAGCATTTTAAAATTATCATAGGAAAAATGCAATGGATTTTGATTTGATACAGAAAGGATTCCTATAATTTCATCATTTGAAAGAATAGGTACCGACATTAACGAACGGCAGCCTAATTGTTTTGCATAAGCATCTTTTATGGTTAAATCTGTCTCTGTGTCTGAAATAATAATCGGTTCTTTATTTTTATACACGAGTCCCATATATCCGTTTTCTACAGAAACAATCGTACCTACGTTTTCATCAGAATTAGAGGCAATCACTTTTAAAATATCTTTTCTGTCATTCACTTCAAGAACAAAGACATGTTCTGCATCAAATAATTGTCCAAGTTCAGTAAGAACAAATTGCAGGATAGAATCCTTTGTTAAACTTTGATTTAAGCGTTTTGTCAGATCGTTAATCACCTGTAACTCTTTGACTAGATTATTCGATTGTTGATATAATCTTGCTTTTTCAAAAGCTGTCCCAATAATATCTGCTACACTAGAAATAAAACTAATCTCTTCATCCGTAAATACATTCGAGTGTTGACAAGCAATATGAATTACACCATAAATCCCTTGTTTTCCTTTTAATGGTGCAGCGATTTCTCCCTGTTGCCGGTTTTCTCTTTTTGTTCTGCGAATTAATTTTCCTTCCAAAAAGGCTTGCCCATTAATATCTTCACTATTAGGGATAAAAGTCATTTGTTTAATTGGAAGATTAGGAATCAATAATTCCTGTGTTAACCACAGTTCTAATTGTACATTAGGATAAAATCTTTGAAAATGATGAATTGCCACTGATAAAACTTCATTTACATCCATTGTGGAATACAAGGTTTGTGTCATTTCCAATAGGGCTTCTCTTTTTTTTGCTTCTCTTTCCAACGTTTCGATTTTCTCATGTTCGGTTAGTGCCAGTTCAAAAGCGACCAACAAGCCCTGTAAGCAACCGATCGTTTGCCATTTATCATTCATCTTAGAGATAAATCCTAGAATACCAATAAACTGTTGATTAGAATCAAAAATAGGGACAGAGGTCGTTTGAGCATCATGCAAATATTGAAGAAAATGTTCCTTCCCATTTACAAATTCAGCTTTACAAGTTTTTGCTGTTAAACCAAATGCATTTGCACCAATTGCTTCTATCCTGCAATCAAAATACTCATGATCCTTTTTTTGAAGGAATAAGGGTAGGTCTTTTTCATAGGTTAACTCGAGCACTTGACCTTGATGATTTGCCAAGGCTAAAATACCATGCTTCCAAACATATTCTTTGTCTTGAATATGTTTAACAAAAAGTTGGAAGACTTGTGCTAAATGATGATCATTTGTAAGGTTTAATCTGATCCCTAGAGGAATACGGGTAGCATCTAGTTGTTGTTCTGCTGCATATTGATTTGCCATGTTAATCAAGTCTTCTCGACGATTACTTTCTTTAAAATCTTCAAAATTTTGGCCACAGCAAGATGCCATTTTACTTCCCTTCCTCTCCCTTTGATACCTCTTTTACTCTACATGTGATGCGTTATTGACGTCTTCTATATGAAAAAAATCTAATAGATGATCATACGTGATTGTAGTGATGCTAGTATTCACAATTCTTGTTTTCCCTGGTCCATACTCACCTTGACTAATTTCATGCAATAAAGAATTGATGGCTCCTCCATGACTAACAATGACCACATTTTCACCAGCGTGCCACTTTACAATTTCTCTTACTGCACTATAGACCCTATTTTTCAATAAATGAAAGGGTTCAACATCAAAAGCCCCTGCTTCTTCAAGATTTCCTAAATGAATTCCATATTTTGCAGTGATATCTTCAATTTTGTTTCCCTCTAAAAGCCCATAGGACCTTTCTCTTAAACCAATATGTACTTGAACATCTTTCCCATAGTGATAAGCAATTGCCTTTGCTGTCTCCTTTGCCCGTTTTAAATCACTAGAATAGACTGCATCAACTTTATAGTTTTCCTTGTAAAATCGTTGCGCAACTTTTTCAGCCTGAGATTGACCAAATCTATTTAAAGGAATATCCTTTTGTCCTTGAAATCGTTTTTCTTTATTCCATTCTGTTTCACCATGTCTGATTAAAAAAATTGTTGTCTTCATCATTTTATGCTCCACTCCAAAAAAAAATAATAGGTTCAAAAACCTATTAACATTATATATAACAATTACACCAGTTTCTATATAAAAATAAGACTATTTTCCTATCGACAAATTGCGACTTTTTCATACAAAAGTCCCCTGATTTCTACGAAAAACCAGGGGAAGTCACAAACATAAACTGACAATCGCTAGTTAAAAAGACCTATATTGGTTGAATTGGTCTCATTTCTCCTACTTTGTCATCCCATTGAAACTCTATTGTTCTTATTAATTTGTTTGTTGAACTCTCATATTGATCAACAACAAAATATTGTAATATATCTTTTTCACCATTCATTGTAATATTGACTTGGTAATAATAATACCCTTTTTGCGGATGTATGGGTTTTGTATCCCGATTAAAAATCCCCTGTGGACTCCCATACCAAATCATAGTTCCTTTTGGGTCTAAATAAACCCATTGTTCTGTTATGTTTTTTTTCTGACCTATTTCTTTTTTTAAGCTACTATTATCTGTTGAAATAGCGATATACCCTTTTCTAACTCCTGTTACTCCTTGATCATAGATAAATTTAAAATTCCCATATAACCAGTTATCTGCTTCTTTGTCCTTTCCTTTTTCACTATTTTTAACTGTTAACTTTTCTAACTGGATAAAGATCGGTTTAAACTGATTTGCTCTATTAGTTTCTTCTGAATCAAATCCCGTTTGCACAAACGCTAGCCAGTTTGTTTTGCCAGGGAAAGAAAATAGATCAATATATTTTTCTCCTTCATCAGCTAATCCAGGAAACAACCATTCTTCTTGCGATCGATTATTTGATAGCTTTATCTTAGATTTTTCTTGTTTGCTTAATTCCTGAAAAACCCAAGTTTCTTGACCGTTCTTATATTTCATTCCATTTTTCCAATTTAATTTACGTGGAAAGACTTGGATATTAAATCCATGATCTAATACCTCTTGAGCCAGTTTAATCTCCTCTGATTCAACTATTTTTTCTTGGTCTGGAATAAAAAATGAATACGTCAAATCTCCTAACCAAGTATCATATATTTGTACAAGATATCCAACCTCATCTGTGTCATTATAATGAATGAAAGCTGCATAATGACCGTCAGAACTAAACCCCAAAAAATAGGGGATCCGATTGAAATAAACGGTTTGGATAAATATGTTATTCACCATAAGTTTCTCTAACTTTGGAACCTTACCCTGCTCATATAAAGAATCAATTTCTGATGTCGGGTTTCTTTCATCTGGTTGATTCCAATCTGTTTCCTCAGGGGGTACAGGTTCTTGTTTTATTAGATATGTGACACTTACTATGATCATGATCAGCAAAATGATAAGTCCAATTAACCAAATTTTAGATTTCAAAAAGAACACCCCCTATGAAAATAATATCTATATTTTACCATACAAGAAAGTATATCATCATTTTATGCTTTAGGTAAAAAATTTTTATTTTTTTGAAACCTTTTCCAAATGTAAATCGTCTATTAGGGTGAAGGAAAAAAATACAAGGAGAGGAGTTATGGAATGAAAAAAGGAACAAAAGCAATTCTATCTGTTTCACTAGCAAGTGCGTTAGTCTTTACTTCCTTCCCAGCTTTAACTTTTGCCGCAGAAGAAGTTATCCCATCTACAATGACTCAAGCAGAAAAAATTGCTGTCACTTCAGCGAAAATTCAAAAAGACGAAGCGATTGAGCTTGCTAAAAAGTATGTAACGATCCCAGATGATTACAAGCTTAACAGTGTTAATTTTTCTTCCAATTGGGGTTATCCCAATAGAGCAGCATGGAGCCTATATTGGAGACTAGAAGAGAATAACCAGACAAAGGCACACATATCCGTAACGATTGATGCAAACGAAGGTATACTATTATCACTAGATAGTTATCAGTACAAAGAATCTCCTTCAATGTACCCTGCGAAAGTAAGCCTAGAAGAAGCAAAGAAAATTGCGGATGAATATGTTAAAAAAATCTATCCAGATCTCTTAAATCAGGTTGAAGTCGATCCTAATTTTCTCGCCAATTACCAACCCCCATTAAATGGACCTGTTTATTACTCTTTCCCCTATCGTCGAATGGTAAATGGGATTCCATTTAGTGACCAAAGCATTTATGTACAAGTCAATGGGGATGGGGAAGTCACCAATTTCAATTATAATTTTACTGGAGACATTGAATTTGAGGATGCTGATCAATATCTTACAGCTGAAGAAGCAAAAGCTAAATTTGCTGAACAATTTAACATCAATCTTTCTTTTATACTTCCATATCGACAATATAAAGGTAATGGTACAGCTTACTTAGCTTATACATCCTTAGAACCTCAATACATCAATGCAAAAACAGGTGAAACCTTCTATTTACCAGGCCAGCCTAAAGCAGTGGATGCATCAACATTTAAGCCCATCGTAGATCAACCATTAGCTTCTGCACCTAAAGAAGGTAAGGAATTGACAGAAGAACAAATTACAAAAATCGCTGAAGATTTAATCAAAAAATTCTCAGTAGACGATCTAAAACTTCAAAGCCTCTATTATAATTCTAACTACTATCCAAGTGGTCATGCTGCATGGAATATTTCCTTCGCAAATGAAGATAAACGGTCTTATTCCAGTATGGCGATTGATGCGATAACAGGCGAACTTCTCAGCTTCTATATGGATGATTATACTGCGACAAAAGATACAGATAAGAATAAACTCACTTATGAACAAGCTAAACAAGTAGCAATTGATGCTGTTAAAACCTTCTCACCTTCTAAAGCCCATGAGGTTTATCTACAAGATGTAGAAAATACAGAACTAATGTCACAAGAAGGTCGTGCATACTTTAACTTTAGACGTCTTGTTCATGGTATTCCGACTGATCGAGAAAACATCAATGTGAATGTAAACTTAAAAACTGGAAAAGTAACGAACTATGATTCCTATTGGGGAGTTGTGAATTATCCAAAAGAATTACCCAAAACCATAGATATGGAAAAAGCTAAAGAAATCATGTTAAGTAAGGTAGATTTAGAGCTTGTCTATTTTGCTCCATATCCTTCCTATACAATCTATGGAAAGCCCACCTCACAAGAACAAACGAGAAAGGCTTACCTTGTTTACCGGCCAAAGGATACAAATATGTATAAATACAATTATGCCCCTACTTTCCTTGATGCCACAACAGGTGAATGGAGAAGTAGAGAAGATGGCTCAATTATCCAAGATAAAGTGCAACCTGTAGATATTAAAGGCCACTGGGCAGAAAAAGAGCTTCAAGTGATGGTGAATTACAAAGCATTGGATGTAAAAGACGGCAAAGTCCTTCCTGATGCCAACATCACCCGTGGTGAATTGATTAAAATGTTTATCATGGCACAAAGTGGTGGCAACTATTATCCATACATTGACACGAGAGGCCAACAAAGCTTTAAAGATGTAGGTAAAGAATCTGCTTACTATGCTTTTGTTGAAGATGCGGTAAGACGTAACCTCATTACCATAGATAAAAACAAAGAATTTAAGCCAGATGAAGCAATAACACGCGAAGAATTGGCTCAATTTGTCGTAAAAGCATTAGGATATGACAAGTTAGCGCAAACGAAAGGATTGTTCGCAATCAAATTTAAAGATCAGGATCAATTAAAATACCCTGGCCATGTTGCGATTGTGTCTGCTCTTCAGATTATGAATGGAGATGGTACCAACTTCAAACCGAACGAGAAAGTTACTCGTGCTGTTGCAGCAAAAGCTTTCTATCGTTTCCTTGAAGTTAGAAACAACTATCGAGAAAACCCACAATATTATTATTAAAATGAGAAAAGCTTAGCGGAGAAAAAATCTCTGCTAAGCTTTTTTGCTAGGCATTTCTTTTACGGGATGATATATCAATCCATACGGCTAATAATAAAACCAATCCTCTGACAATGAGCCTTTCTGTTGTACCTACATCTAGTAACAGCATACCGTTATTCAAGGTAGACATGACTAAAGCACCAATGATTGCACCGATGATTGTACCTTGTCCCCCTAATGTACTTGTACCACCAATAATTGCTGCTGCAATAACATCAAGTTCCATCCCTTGCCCTGCCGATGCAGCTGCTGATCCAACTCTAGCCGTATATATAATACCACCAATGGCACCAAGAATACCTGAAGAAATAAATATCCATAATGTTCGTTGTCTAATATTAATCCCTGATAATTTGGCTGCTTCTTTATTACCACCTATTGCATATACGTGTCTACCGAAGGTTGTTTTTGTTGTGATGAACGTATAGATACTACCAATTATCATTAAAATCAAAATTGAATAAGGAATTCCTAAATAAAGTGCCATAATTAAAAAGATAACCGTTATTAACGATGTAATTAAACCAATCTTAAGAAGAAACAATTTTAATGGTAAAATTTCAAACCCATAATTGATTCGTTCTTTTCTTCTCTTTATTTCATACCACAAATAACCTATAACGATTAAAACCAAAAATATAATTGTTGTATCATGTGGAAGCAAATCTTTTGGTGAATTTTCTACAAAAAGTGTTGGAATATAATCTTGGCCGATTTTGTTAAAGGTATTGCTTGTTGCAATGGTTTCTCCTTTTGTAACCCCCAATAATAATCCATTAAAAATCATCATTCCAGCCAAAGTGACGATAAAAGCAGGCACATCTCTATAAGCTACCCAATATCCTTGCCATAATCCTATAAGTGCACCTATAGCTAATGTAACTACAATTGCGGGTACAACACCTAGTCCATAATTTGCTTGAAGAATAGCTGCAATCGCTCCTGTAAGGCCAACAACTGCACCAATGGATAGATCAATGTGACCGGCAACAATCACTAATACTGTGCCACTTGCAAGAATTGCAATATGAGCTGTTTGCATAAATAGAGTAGATAAGTTTCTTGGGGTGAAAAATACATCATTTATCATAGAAAAAATGAACATGATACCGATTAAAGCAATAAACATCGTATATTGTCTTATATTGTTTCTCATTGAAAACTTGATGATTTCTAATGAGGTTTGACTTCCAGATTTTGTTGTCATTCTAAAGCCTCCTTTAAATCCCAGCAGTTTATTCATTTATACCACCAGTTGCATAATGCATAATTTTCTCCTGGCTTGCTTCCTTCCAGTCCAATTCAGCCGTTAATTTTCCTTCATGCATAACAAGAATTCGATCACTTATCCCTAATATTTCAGGTAACTCGGAAGAAATCATGATAATGCTTACCCCTTGATCAACTAGATCATTCATAATATTGTAGATTTCATATTTTGCTCCCACATCTATTCCTCTGGTTGGCTCATCCAGTATTAAAATTTTTGGGGTAGCCATAAGCCATTTAGAAATCACTACCTTTTGCTGGTTTCCACCGCTTAAATTCTGAGTTTTTTGTTCAATAGAAGGAGTTTTAATTTTTAGAAGCTCTACATAATGATTTGATATTCTAATTTCTTCATTCTCATTAATTCCTCGAATATTAGAAATTTTATTTAGACTGGCTAGGGTAATATTTTCTTTTATATCCATCATTAAAACTAATCCTGTTTTTTTTCGATCCTCTGAAAGGTAACATAATCCTTTTACAATTGATTCTCTAGGATCTTTAATCGTTTCTTTTTTACCATCAATATAGATCTCTCCAGATTTATTAACTCCATAAGCTCCAAATAAACTCATCATTAACTCCGTTCTACCTGCTCCCATTAATCCAGCAATACCAAGAATTTCTCCTTTTCTTGCTGTAAAACTGATACGATCAATGGTTTTTTTATCTGGAAGTTCTGGATTATAAACCGTCCAATCTTTAACCTCCAAGACTACTTCACCAGGAATGTGTTCTTTTCTTGGAAAAAGCTGGGTAAGCTCCCTGCCAACCATTCCAGTTATCATTTTATCTATTGTGAAGCTATCCTGATTAGGATAAGTTCCAATGGTTTTTCCATCTCTCAAAATGGTAATGGTATCAGCAATCTCTTTAACTTCTTTTAGTTTATGGGAAATATAAATGCAGCTAATCCCTTGTTCTTTTAATTTTCTTATAATATTTAATAGATTTTCTGAATCATCTTCATTAAGCGCTGCGGTAGGTTCATCGAAGATCAGTATATTTACATGTTTAGATAATGCTTTAGCTATTTCTACCAACTGTTGTTTCCCGATTCCTAAATTGATCACTTTTGTATCTGGGTTTTCAGATAGTCCGATTTCTTTTAATAGCTCTTTAGTTTTAAACATCGCCTTATTCCAATTGATTACACCATGTTTTGCAAATTCATTTCCTAGATATATATTCTCAGCGATTGACATTTCCTTTATTAATGCTAATTCCTGATAAATGATACCAATACCAGCCGCTTCGCTATCCTTAATAGTTTGGAATTTTTGTTCCTTGCCGTTCAATAATATTTTTCCTTTATAGCTTCCGTAAGGATAAACACCGCTTAAAACCTTCATCAACGTTGATTTTCCAGCTCCATTTTCCCCAACCAATGCATGGATTTCCCCTTTTTTTACTTTAAAATCCACATTGTCAAGGGCTCGTACTCCAGGAAATTCTTTTACGATATTAATCATGTCTAACACATAGTCGTTCATTTAAATCTTTCATCCTTTCTAAAAGATAGAGGAATAACCTGTCAGCTATTCCCCAATCCACAAACATACATAAACTATTTCAAATCATTTTCACTAATATATCCACTTTCAACTAACACCTTAATTAAATTGTCCTTAGTTACGACTTGTGGTTCAAGTAGTACAGATGGGACATTGATCTTACCATTGTCTACTTCGCCATTCGTTTCAACTTTTTGACCGTTAGCTAGTTGGATGGCCATTTCAATAGCTTTTTTACCTAGTTCTCTTGTATCTTTGAAAATCGTCATGGACTGAGTACCCTCCATGATTCTTTTTGCGGCTGCTTTCTCTGCATCTTGCCCTGTAATTGGAACACTCCCAGCCAGCCCTTGGGCGGCTAATGCTTGGATCGCAGCACCTGCAGTCCCATCATTAGGTGCAAGAATGGCATCAACTTGATTGTTATTTGCAGCTAATGCAGCTTCAACTATCTTTAAAGCATTTTCAGGTACCCAGTTTTCTACTGCTTGTTCAGCAATAACTTGAATCTTGCCAGCATCAATCAGTGGTTGAATGAATTTCATTGCTCCTTCCTTAAATAGCTTTGCATTGTTATCTGTTGGAGCACCTGACATGATGATATATTTACCTTCCGGTACTTTTTCTGTTATATATTTACCTTGTAACTCTCCAACCTTTACATTATCAAATGATAAATAATAGCCTAGTTTCTCTGTATTCGTAATTAAACGGTCATATGAGATTACCGTAACTCCTTCATTTGTTGCCTTTTCTACTAATGTTGCAGCTGCTGAAGCATCATGTGGAGCTAAAATTAACACATCAATACCTTGAGTTAACAAGGATTCAACTTGTGAAATTTGTTCTTGCATATTTGCATCAGCCACTTTAACGATTAATTCTATACCTGCTTCTTTAGCAACTTCCTCCATTTTTTCTTTATCTCTTACCCATCTTTCCTCTCTTTGTGTAGGTAAAGATAATCCAACTTTGATGGTTTTACCAGTATCACTGACCTTTTCCTCAGTACCATTGGTCGTTGTAGTTTCTTTACTGCCACAACCCGTAAATAATGTTACAATCATAATAACAGCCAGCAAGAATAATAAAATTTTACTTTTTTTCATCTTGACGCCTCCTCATCATATTTGAGATATGTAAGCGGTTTCTCAACTGGTTAAATCATATCCTTTTATCTCATTTTTTACCTTAGTCTTTTTTAAGCAAATTCTATAATATTTTGCTGAGATGATTTTGTAACAAAAAAGAAATGTATTTTTTTATGACAAAAAAAAACAGACCTAAAATGTTAGCCTGTTTATCCGTTCTTTTATTCAAGATTCCTATATACCGCATTTCGTAAATGGAAGCCATCTTTGATAATGGTCTCATCAATATTATCCTTCGTGACAGCAATAGGCTCCAGTGAGTAATAGGGAACATCATATTTACCATTAAATATCGTCTCTTCTATTTCTAAATTTTCTCCTTTTGCCAATTTAATTGCCAAACTTGCTGCTATATCAGCAAGCTTTTCAATTGGTTTGTAGACTGTCATATATTGAGTGCCTTCTACTATTCTTTGACTGGCTACAAGGTCTGCATCCTGCCCCACCACAATGATTTTACCAGCCATTCTATATTCAGATAATGCCTCAATGGCACCCTCAGCAAGTCCGTCATTTCCTGCAATAATCGCATCTATTCTTCTCCCCTTTTGAAGATCGTTATCAACGACTTTAAACGCATATTCTTTCATCCAATTAGGTGCCCATTCTTCATTAATGATTTGTATTCTTTTATTTTTTACTAGAGGATTTAATATTTTATCATAACCTTCTTTAATCATTTTTGTGTTATGGTCACTCTTAGCACCATTGATAATCAAAATATTACCAGTTTGTATTTTGTTTAAAACATATTCTGCCATTAGTTCTCCAACTTTTACATTATTAAAAGATAAATAGACATCAATATCTGAATTCAATACTAACCTGTCATAAGAAATCACTTTTACTCCTGCTTTTTTTGCTAGTTCAACTGCGTTTGCGGCCTTCTTTAGATCATTTGGTACAATGACTAGCACATCAATCCCTTGATCTAGAAGATATTTGACTTGTTCCAACTGATCTTGGTCATCATTATTAGCGTTTTGAACGATAATCTCTTGACCCAGTTCTTTAACCTTCGCCATTAAAATATCTCTATCTCTAATCCAACGCTCTTCTTTTAAAGTGCCTAAAGAGAAGCCAATTTTAATTTTATCCTCAACCTCATTATCATTGCCCTGATTTGTACTTTGATCAGAAGATCTGGAGATTAAAGTTAAGACTGTCAGATAAATAAGTACTAATAATATCATGAGAAGCGATATGGTTATTATATTGAGAAAACTCGTCTTTTTCACCAAGATATCACCTCACCCGAACCTTTATTTTCTCTATATTCTGTCGGTGTTAGTCCTGTACTTTTCTTAAATATTTTGCTAAAGTAATTCGGATCGCTGTAGCCAACCTTGTAACCTATTTCCTTAATACTAATTGAGGTCGTCTTTAGCAATTCCTTTGATTTTTCGATCCTTAAGTCAGTAAGATAATCAACAAAATTCTTTCCAGTCGATTCTTTAAAAAATTTGCTGAAATAGTGATAACTCATATTGATCTCTTTCGCAACATCATCTAAGGTGATATTATTTTCATAATGATGATGAATAAACTGAATCGCTTCCAATATTAAGCCATTTAATTCATTTGCTCTAGACTCTTCTAAAATTATTATAAATTTTTTTAAGTAGTTCATATAGTTGATTCTAAGCTCTTGATGATTGTCAATTTTTAAAAGATTGATTAAAAAATTTTGAAGGGATGTATTGTTTTCTTC
Source organism: Tepidibacillus sp. HK-1 (assembly GCF_001748485.2). Taxonomy (NCBI): domain Bacteria; kingdom Bacillati; phylum Bacillota; class Bacilli; order Caryophanales; family Bacillaceae; genus Tepidibacillus; species Tepidibacillus sp. HK-1. The sequence goes on from NZ_BDGM02000003.1 coordinate 17,576, forward strand.
TATTTTGTAGGGAATAGCCCTTCGTAATACAATTAACAGTTCGATTAACTTTGATTTTATTTTGTCAATATCATTCTTATAATGAGTAGAGTACCACCAATAAATTTCATCAAAGGCCTCTAAAGTGCCTGTTGTATTTCCAGATAATATACTATCAATAAGAATCTGTTCTATCTTATTAGTTGAATAATCATCCATTTTGTCTATAGACATCACAACATCTTTATAGTGTGTTATTGTCTCTTCATCAGAAACGGTTGCTGCCATGATCGCTTCGTTATAAGACTTTGAAAAATGATTGGAATGATAACAATTACCCACTCCTATTCTATAATTGATTTTCATTATTTTATCTATTTTTTCAGTTACTTTCTTAGCAATGTTAATCGAATTATTTTTATTATTATCATTATTTAAATCATCCTGTATAGGGATATATGCAACAATTCTATCTAATTGTGGTGGACCAACTAAACAAAAACATTCTCTTTTAAGTTCCATACTAAAATTGTCATAAAATTTCTGTTTTAAAAAATGAGACTTCATATTTTCCTCTTTTGATAAGCTATCCGTACCATTAATTATTGCTACTATAATATAACCATAGTCTAATTTTGTGCCGAGCATTTCCTCATAAAAGGATATATCTTCTGCCAATCTACCATTTATAAGTAGGGAATAAACAAACTGGCCTTCCATAAATGGAACTACTTTATTCATTTTTTCCTTTAATAAAATTCCTTGTTTTAATTCTTCTTTCCTTAAAGAAACTTTTTCTATTATTTTTTTGATTACATCAATCACTTTTTGCTTGTTTAATGGCTTAAGTAAATAGTCAATAACACCCAAATTAATTGCATCAATTGCATAATCAAAATACTCATGGGCTGTAATAATGACAAATACAACATGATTATTTTCCGCCTTGATCTGTCTAATCGCTTCGATCCCATTGATTCCTGGCATGCGAATATCTATGAAAATGGCATCCGGCTTTAGGTCTAAAGCCTTTTCAATTGCTTCTCTCCCCGATCTGGCAGTACCTACTATAGTTGCCTGATCAATAAATTTATCTACAATATACTTTATTGAATCAAGAACAATTTGCTCATCATCGACGATTAACAGTTTAATCATGATAAACCACGTCCTTATTATTTGGGATCATAAGTATAACACTCGTTCCCCTATCAATTACACTCTCTATTTTAATAACTTCCTCTATATCGTAAATATTAAAGAACAAACGTAATCTGTCTATTACGTTTTGTAACCCGATACCTGTAACATGTCCCTTAGAAGAGTTGCTACGATCTGAGACAATTGCTTTTATTTCTTTTTTATTCATACCCTTTCCATTATCTCGAACTTCAATATATATTTTATTCCCCTTAGCCTTAATGCTAAGATAAATCTCACCATTTCTTTCAATATCTTCTAGCCCATGTATAAAAGCGTTTTCAACAATTGGTTGAATAATCGTACAAGGGATCTTTGCTTCAAGTATCGTTTCATCAATATCAATATTAAAAGATATTCGATCGCCAAATCTGGTTTTTAGAATGTACATATAGTTCTTAACATTAGCTAATTCATCTCTTAAGGTTACAGGTTGATCAAGCTTTCTCAATTTGTATCTGAATAATTCGGACATATTGTCGATAAATTGTGATGATTTATCTGCTCCTTCTAACATAGCTAACTGTGCTGCGGTATTTAATGTATTAAACAGAAAATGTGGGTTTATTTGTGATTGAAGTGATTTAAGCTCAGCATCTTTTAACAGACTTTTCATCTTCAGATTTTGCATTTCCTGCTCTTTAAGTCTATTTTCAATTTCAGCCTGTCCTTTTATGTCATCAATATAACTTTTGATATTGACGACCATTTTATTAAACGCTTTCACTAATAGATTGATCTCATCATTTGTTTCTATCTTCACTGGTTCAATATCAAAGTCGCCCTTTGATATTCTTTCCGCTGAATGAGACAACTCAATGATTGGTTTTGTTAAACGATAAGTAAAGAAAATAGCAAGAAAAATATTGATAATTAGCGAGGATATAATCAACAATAAATTAAGATAACTAATAAAAGACATATTTTTTGTTAGCAGTTGATATTTTGCTGATCCGTTTTGCAATTTCATATTTAGAAGATTATTAATATAAAATTTAATATATTCACTTATTTCATTAGATCTTTTAAAACTTGCTATATATTCACTACTAATTCTTCCCCTTTTAGCCATTATGGCACGATCGGTTTCTTCAAGTAAATGATCAATCATATACCCTACATCTTTCAACATTAGATTATCCAACTCAAAACTGGGTTCTCTAGAGATTTTTGCTGATTTTTCCTGAAGGCGATTATAATAAGTGTAATAATTTAAAAGAGCATCCGATGATTTAGATGTTAGATATTTTTCTACCTCTGTTGTAAGTAATGTCACTTCGTTATTTAAATTATTTAAATAAATATAGTCTACAAAAATATCTTTTACTTTCGACAGCATTAATTTGGCATTATAATACGAAAAAGTACTGGTTGCCCCTAATAAAATAATTGTAATTAAATAGTAAATCATCAGTTTTTTTCTAATCCCTGTAAAACGAAACAAGCTCTTGAACATCTCTTCACCGTCTATTCTACTTTACTATATCTGATATTTTGATAATCTTGCAGATTTTTCATCGTAATCACTTTTACTCCTGTATCGATAAAAGTAGATGTTGTCTTTTTTTCTTTAATATCTATTAATGCTTCAATACTTTCATAACCCATTTTGTATGGATCGCTCATTACAGTACCATATATAATACTTTTCCCGATATATCTTAGGATGTTTTCTGTATCACCATAACCAACTAATGTAACAACCCCAACTTTATTACTATCAACGATAACTTGAGCTGAACCTAAAGTATCTACTGAGTTAGTTGTATAGATCGCATTTACTTGAGGATAATCTTTTAGGATAGATTGAGTGATCTCCTCCGCGCTTAAAATCCCTAGCCTTGAACTAAATATTTTTATGACTTCCATTTCTTTATAATCTCTTATTGTACTGAAGAAACCGTTAATTTTAAGATTTTGACTTACTTCATCCAGTTCATAATCATTGTTCATGATAATAGCAATTTTTGCTTTTCCGGCTGTTGCTTGAACCATTAAATTTCCTGCCTCTTTTCCAAGCAGGAAGCTATTTGTACCAACAAAGGCATTTCTGCTACTATTTACATCATCATTTTCCACAGTTACCACAGGTATATTTTTTAGATAAGCTTTATCTATTACATCCTTAAAATTCGCATTAGGTGATACATGGGTAATAATACCGTCAACATGTGAAGCTACAGCAATATCTAGATATTTTAATTCTTCTTCAGGATTGTTAAATCTAGGACTATTAAATTCGACTGCCACATTATTCTGTTTGGCTGCCTTCTCAATTCCAAGCCTAATCTCCTCCCAAAATGGATCAACAGAACTTTGCAAAATCACAAAAAAATGATATTTTGGTTTTTGTAAAACTTCTATTTGTTCATAGGTTTGAATCTTATAAAAAATAAAACTAATGGTCACAATCAAAATCAATAAAATAATATTGATATATTTCTTCAATTTGTAAGTAAATCTTGATCCTTTTTCCATTACATGAATTGTCTCCCTACTGATCAACTATCATTATATTCAACATATTCGACACAAGGGTTCAAAATCCTTTTGACACTCCCTGCGAGGATGGCTTCCTACAGCCATCCTCTTTCATTTCCTTACACCACGTATTTCTCCGCCTCCAAAATACGTGCAGCAATGTTGCGTTTTAATTGAACCGTGTTGATAGGGGTGTAACGAGTGAGTTTCTTTAAGATCGAGAGTTGTGTTCTTAACACATCCCCCTCTTCCAACGACGCTAGGGTCACCTTTGCTAGTTGAGACAATCTTTCAAAAGTCTCTTGGAAGTAGACTTGGGTCATTTCAATCTTTTGGATAGACTTCTCTACGCCGACCTTGTTTATGGATTTTAATGTCCGTAAAAGAATACTTTCTAATCCATAGATTTCGATGATCATATCGGAAATATTGCGCAAAATTTCTTGTTCCTGTTCTAGCTTTTGTTGATATTTTTGAACTGCGATTCCAGCCACCATTAGTGCCATTTTCTTGGTTTTTTCTAGCAGATCCTTTTCTTGGTTTAATGGAGTCTCTTCAAGTATGGAAGGCATGATTCCCATCAGTTCTTGTTGTAACCCTTGTGCTTTTGCTAGAAGTGGGAGCTCGCCTTTTAATGCCTTTTTCAATAGAGTTCCCGGGATTAAAAGACGGTTAATCTCGTTCGTTCCCTCAAAAATTCGATTGATTCGAGAATCTCGATACAATCTCTCAATTTCATATTCCTCAATAAAGCCATACCCTCCATGGATTTGAATCCCTTCATCAACAACAAAATCTAAGGCTTCTGAACCGTAAATTTTGTTTATGGAACATTCAATTGCATATTCGGCAATTCCATTGGCCACTTTTCGCCCTTCGTCTTCTTTGACACCTTTTAATGCGTTTAATGAATCCTCAATTAATCCACCCGTCCGATAAACAGTGGTCTCATTCACATACGTTCGAATTACCATATCTGCCAACTTCTCCTGAATCAGTGGGAATGAGCTAATCGGGGTCTTGAACTGCTTCCGTTCCTTGGCATACTTCACCGCAAGATCAATTACTCGTTTGGAAGAACCCACTGTACCAATTCCCAATTTGTATCTACCAATATTTAAGATATTAAAGGCGATCACATGACCTTTTCCGACTTCACCTAAAAGATTTTCCACTGGAACCTTTGCATCCTCAAGGATCAATGGACGAGTCGAAGAACCACGGATTCCCATTTTCTTCTCCTCCGGTCCAACTGATACGCCTTCGAACTCTCTCTCCACGATAAAAGCAGAAAATTTATCCCCATCAACTTTCGCATAAACGACAAAGACATCAGCAAAACCTGCATTGGTAATAAACTGTTTCGTTCCGTTTAAAATATAATATTTGCCATCTTCACTTAATACGGCGGTTGCCTTTGCCCCTAATGCATCAGAGCCTGATGTAGGTTCGGTTAAGGCGTAAGCGGCGATCTTCTCCCCAGATGCTAAAGCTGGGAGATATTTTTGACGTTGATTTTCATTTCCAAAAAACACAATGGGAAGTGTACCAATCCCGACGTGCGCTCCATGACTTAAGGCAAATGATCCTGCTTTTGCGATATTCTCCGTAATTAAGGACGAGCTGATCTTATCTAACCCAATTCCGCCATATTCCTCAGGTACATCTGCACCGAGTAGCCCTAATTCTCCTGCTTCTTTTAATAGTTTCACAACCAAATCAAAATTTTTGTGTTCGATCGCCTCAGCTTGAGGGAGGATTTCTCCTTCGACAAAGTCCCATGTCGTTTTAGCGATCATCACATGCTCCTCATTAAAATCCTCTGGTGTAAAAATATCTGTTGGCTTTACATCCTCAATTAAAAAACTACCACCTTTGATTTGCTTTTTATCTTCCATCCGAATCCCCTCCATCAAATCTATTATTTTTATAACAGTTCAAAGACTCCTGCGGCTCCCATTCCTCCGCCAATACACATCGAAACCACACCATATCTGCCATTTCTTCGTTTTAATTCATGTAAGAGTGTCACAGAGAGTTTGGCACCTGTGCAACCTAATGGGTGCCCGAGTGCAATTGCTCCACCATTAACATTTACTTTTTCTGGATCAAGTCCTAATTCGCGAATGACATAAACTGCTTGTGCGGCAAAGGCTTCATTTAATTCAAACAGATCAATATCCTCAAGTGTTAATCCTGCTCTTTTGAGTGCTTTTGGAATCGCCGTTACAGGCCCAATTCCCATGATATCTGGTGCAACACCTGATACTGCATAATTTATAAAACGAGCGATTGGTTTTAATCCAAGTTCCTCGGCCTTTTCCCTTGACATGACCATCACTGCAGCAGCCCCATCACTGGTTTGTGAGGAGTTCCCCGCTGTCACCGTGCCATTTGCCATAAATGCGGGTTTTAACTTTGCTAATGCTTCCATTGACGTATCCGTACGAACCCCTTCATCGGTGTCAAAGATAATCTCTTCTTTACGTACCTTGCCTGTTTCATCCATCATTGTTTTCGTTACCTTAACAGGGACGATTTCCTCTTTGAATTTCCCTTCCGCAATTGCCTTTGCTGCTCGCTGATGACTTTGTAATGCGAAAGCATCCTGTTCTTCTCTAGAGACTTCGAATTGCTTTGCGACTTGTTCTGCCGTTAATCCCATCGCCATATAAGCTTCTGGCATATGTTCCATTAACCATGGATTCGGAGCTAGCTTATTGCCACCCATTGGAATCATACTCATACTCTCTGCGCCACCAGCAATAACCACATCAGCAAACCCAACCATAATTTTTTCAGCTGCAATTGCAATCGTCTGAATCCCAGAGGAACAATAACGGTTCACCGTCATTCCTGGAACGGTTTTTGGTAATCCCGCACGCAAAACCATGTTCCTAGCCATATTCATTCCCTGCTCCGCCTCTGGAAAAGCACAACCGATGATTACATCATCAATTTCTTCTGGTTTTAAACCTGGTGTTCGACGTAATAATTCTTCAATTACATAGACTCCTAAGTCATCAGGGCGAGTATCCTTTAACATGCCTTTAGGTGCTTTACCCACCGCAGTTCTTACTGCTGCAACAATGACAGCCTCTCTCATTTTCCATCCTCTCCTTTAGTTTCGAAGTGGTTTTCCAGTTGTTAACATATGTTGCATTCTTGCTTGTGTTTTTGGTTCACCAACCAAGCTTAAAAATGCTTCCCGTTCTAAATCGAGCAAATATTGTTCGGAAACCATTGTATTGGCTGGTACACTACCTCCTGCGAGAATAAAGGCTAATTTCTCAGCAATCTTTTGATCATGTTCACTAATCATGCCACTAACGAGGAAGGAATAAATTCCTAGGCGTAAAGTGTTATAGCCCGTTTCTCCTACTACTCGAATTTTCTTTGGCTTTGGTGGCCAATAGCCAAGTTGATCAAGTGCTATAACCGCTTGTTTCGCATCATAGATTAGCGTATCCCGATTCACTGATACTCCATCCTGCTTTCTGAGATAACCAAGCGTTTTTGCATCTTTTGCGCTCGTCGAAACTTTTGCCATCGCAATCGTTTCGAATGACCGATTCACAAGTGGCTGAACATCCATTGTTAGACCATCTGGAATTCCTTCCAGACTGCGAAGTAATAATTCTTTCGTACCGCCCCCACTAGGGATGACGCCAACACCAACCTCGACAAGTCCCATATAGGTTTCTGCGGCCGCCTGAACATAGTCCGCTCCAAATGCGACTTCGGCACCACCACCTAATGTCATTCCAAAAGGTGCAGCTACAACAGGCTTATCTAAATATTTCAACTTCATGTTGGCATCTTGGAACATTCGAATCATTAAGTCTAATTCATCCCAATTTTCATCCTGTGCTTCCATTAAAATCATCATTAAATTGGCACCAACGCTAAAATTCTTCGACTCATTGCCAATCACAAGACCTCGATAGTTCCTCGACACTTCTTCTGCGCTCTGGTTGATCATCGAAATAATATCCGTAGCGATCGAATTATTCGGAGAATGAAATTCAAGTAAAGCTACATCATCGCCTAAATCAATAAGACTAGCACCAGAATTAGACTTGATCACCTTCTTTTGTTCTTTTAAGTCGGCTAAAGAAATTTTCTTAGGATTTTTTGAAATGCTTTCAAAGTTTCCATTCATAGACAGATAGAATCGTTTGCTTTCTACTTTCTCATAGAAATGAGTTTTACCACTTTCTAGAAGTGTTTTTACAAATAGAGGAATCTGAACACCCTCTTCTTCCATTCGTTTTACAGATTTTTCAACACCAATGGCATCCCAGATTTCAAAAGGTCCTAATTCCCAGTTAAACCCCCATTTCATCGCTTGATCGATATTCACAATATCGTCAGCGATCTCACCTAATTTATTGGCTGAATAGAGCAATACTTGTTTTAACGTGTTCCAAGCAAATTGTGCCGCTTCATCTTTGCCATAAACAAGTGTCTTTAATTTATCTTTTAGGGTTTTGGTCTGTTTCGCCATTTCGACGGATGCCGATTTGAATTTTTCCTTTGGCACATATTCCATTGTCTTCTGGTCAAATACAAAGATTTCTTTGCCCTTTTCAGTCATCACCTTTTTATAAAAACCTTGCTTGTTCTTATCACCAATCCATCCCTTTTTCACCATTTCAAGAATATAACTTGGAATCGTAAAGACGCGTTTTTCCTCTTCATCCTCTGAGTTGTCTCTTACATTATTGGCCACATGGACAAATGTATCGATTCCAACCAAATCTAACGTTCGGAAAGAGGCGCTTTTTGGCCGTCCCATTAATGGGCCTGTTATCAAATCCACCGCATCTGCCCGTAATCCCATCTTCTCCATCTCATGTATGATAACCATTAATCCATATGTGCCAATCCGGTTGGCAATAAAGTTAGGTGTATCCTTTGCCAACACAATTCCTTTACCAAGGACGTTCTCACCAAAATCCACCATAAATTCTACAATCTCCAAATCGGTTGTTTCTGCAGGAATTACTTCTAATAGTTTCATATAGCGTGGTGGATTGAAGAAATGAGTACCTAAGAAGTGCTTTTTGAATTCATCAGATCGATCAGCCACCATTTCGTTAATCGATATCCCTGATGTATTGGAACAAACGATGGTTCCTGGCTTACGATATGTTTCAATCGTTTCTAGCACTTTCTTTTTTATTGTTAGATTTTCCACAACAACTTCAATGATCCAATCCACCTCTGATAAACGATGCAAATCATCTTCCAGATTGCCGATTTGGATGATGTCAGCATCTTCAACTGAGTAGAGTGGCGAAGGTTTCGTTTTTAATAGAGCTTGTTTTGCAGTAGCTGCCAGTCGATTTCTTACTGCTGGATGATCAAGTGTAAGACCTTTTTTCTCTTCATCAAGCGTTAGTTGCGTTGGAACGATATCCAATAGATAAACAGATATTCCTACATTGGCCAGATGGGCTGCGATTCCTGAACCCATCACCCCTGAACCTATCACCGCGGCTTTTTTAATTTTCCTTTTCATGGACAAACCTCCATTTCAATTTCAATGTTCAGTGTCAAATTAAGGAGATCATATACACCTTTTCTATTTTTTCATTACTCTTTCAATAAGTAGTTAGCTATAACTACCCGTTGAATCTCATTTGTGCCCTCATAGATTTGCGTAATTTTGGCATCTCGCATCATCCGTTCTACTGGATAATCTCTGGTATAGCCATATCCACCAAAGATTTGAACGGCTTCAGTGGTAACCTCCATCGCCGTATCTCCAGCCATCAATTTGGCCATGGCCGATTGTTTGCTATATGGAAGACCGTGATTCTCTAGCCATGCTGCTTGATAGGTTAAGAGTCTTGATGCTTCAACTTTTGTTGCCATATCTGCGAGTTTGAATTGAATCCCTTGTTGGGCGCTAATCGGTTTGCCAAATTGAACCCGATCCTTCGCATAGTTCAGCGCTGCATCCAAGGCTCCTTGAGCAATTCCAACCGCTTGTGCCGCAATTCCATTTCTTCCACCATCTAATGTCATCATTGCAATTTTGAACCCTTGCCCTTCTTCCCCTAATAAATTTTCTTTTGGAACCCGTACGTTCTCAAAATGCAATTCAACGGTTGTAGATGAACGAATTCCTAACTTCTTTTCTTTCTTTCCAAAGGTAAAGCCTTCCATCCCTTTTTCTAAAATAAAGGCACTGATCCCTTTATGTTTTTTTCCTTTATCTGTAGTGGCAAAGACAATATAGGTGTCTGCCTCCATTCCGTTTGTTGTAAAAATCTTTGAACCATTGATCAGGTAATCATCCCCATCCTTCACCGCCGTGGTTCTGAGATTGGCAGCATCAGACCCAGCACCATTTTCCGTAATTGCAAAAGCACCTAGTTTTTCTCCCGTTGCTAGAGGCTTTAAGTATTTCATTTTCTGTTCCTCATTGCCAAACTTATAGATGGGCCAACTGGCTAAAGATATATGGGCTGACAAGGTAACGCCAACCGATGCATCGACTCTTGAAAGCTCTTCAACGGCAATCACATAACTCAAAAAGTCTGATTCTGCCCCACCATATTCCTCTGGCCAAGGAATCCCTGTAAGTCCTAATTCTGCAATCTTTTCAAATATCTCTCGATCAAAAAACTCTTGTTCATCCCTAAGTGCCACTGTTGGTTCCACCTCATTCTCCGCAAAGTCCCGTACCATCTTCCGAAACATTTCTTGCTCCTCAGTTAAACGAAAATCCATATCACTCACTCCCCCAAAGCTTTCTATTTAAATAGTTGATTCGCAATCACCATTCGCTGAATTTGATTTGTACCTTCGTAAATTTGTGTAATCTTCGCATCTCGAAAATATCGCTCAACTGGATAATCTCTCATATACCCGTATCCGCCCATAATCTGAACCGCTTCTGTTGTCACTTTCATCGCGACATCACTGGCAAACATTTTGGCCATGGATGACAATTTTGTACTATTCCCCTTTGCTTGATGAACTGATGCTGCTTGATAGATGAGTAATCTTGCTGCTTCAATCTGTGTGGCCATATCTGCAAGCTTCCACTGGATCGCTTGAAAGGTAGAAATCGGCTGTCCAAACTGTTTTCTTTCTTTCGCATACTGGATACTTGCTTCAAGGGCTGCTTGCGCGATTCCTAGTGCCTGAGCACCAATACCGATTCGTCCCCCGTCTAAATTGGACATTGCAATTTTGAAGCCTTCACCTACTTGCCCTAACTGATTAGCTTTTGGTACTTTGGCCTGATCAAAATGAAGCATCGTTGTATTGGAACCATGAAGTCCCATCTTTTTTTCCTTTTTGCCAATTGTAAACCCGGGCGTATCCTTCTCTACAATAAAAGCCGAAATTCCCTTTGTTCCTTTGGTTGGATCGGTAACGGCAAAGGTTACATAGAGATCTGCAACTCCACCATTGGTAATGAAGATTTTGCTTCCATCCAATTGATAATGATCATCTTTGTCGATCGCTATAAGTTTAATTCTTCCAGCATCTGAACCTGCCTGTGGTTCTGTCAATGCAAAGGCACCAATCATCTCCCCTTTTGCTAGCTTTGTTACATATTTTCCCTTTTGTTCCTCTGTACCAAAGTTGAGGATGGGTAAAGTTCCAACGGAAGTATGTACCGCTAGAATGACACCAACCGCAGCACTTGCTTTTGAAATCTCTTCGATTGTAGCAATATAGGAAATAAAATCAGCACCTACCCCACCCCACTCTTCTGGGATTGGAATACCTAGAAGACCAAGTTTCCCCATTTTCTTGATTAACTCCAAAGGAAATTGATCACTTACATCGATTTGGGCTGCAATTGAGGCAATCTCGTTTTTCGCAAAATCCCGTACCATTTTTCGTATATACTCTTGCTCTTCGGTAAAATGAAGATTCATCTTATTCATAGACATAGAAACCACGGCCTGTTTTTCGACCAAGCCATCCAGCTTTAACATACTTTCGTAAAAGTGGACAAGGGCGATATTTGGAATCCCCTAATCCCTCATGAAGAATCTCCATGATTGACAAGCAAGTATCCAAGCCAATAAAATCGGCTAATTCTAAAGGACCCATCGGATGATTCATCCCTAGCTTCATCACTTGATCCACGGCTTCTGGTGTGGCCACTCCTTCATAGACGGTATAGATAGCCTCATTAATCATCGGCAATAAAACACGATTGGAGATAAAACCTGGAAAATCATTCACTTCTACAGGTGTTTTCTTCATTGTTTTGGCTAAATTTTCAACTGTTTGGTACACAACATCCGTTGTAGCTAATCCACGAATCACTTCCACTAGTGGCATCACAGGAACCGGATTCATGAAGTGCATTCCAATCACTTGATTTGGTCGACCAGTTACCGCTGCAATTTCCGTAATCGGTAATGAGGAAGTATTGCTTGCTAGAATCACGTCGGGTCTAGCGATTTGATCAAGTTCTTGAAAGATTTTCGTTTTGGTTCCCATATTTTCCGTTGCAGCCTCAATAATGAAGTCCGCCTCACTCGCCAAGCCTAATTCTGTCGTCAGTTGGAATCGAGCAAGGATCTGCTCCTTTTCTTCTACTGAGATTCTTCCCTTTTCGATATTGCGAGTAAGATTTTTTTCAATCACCTTTAGACCTCGTGCAAGATATTCATCTTTAATATCTTGCAGAATAACTTGAAAACCTGTTTGAGCAGCCACTTGGGCAATTCCGCTTCCCATCTGTCCTGCTCCGATCACCATGATCTTTTGTATGGACACTTTCCTCAACCCCTTTCAATATCCCAACCTTATACCCAAACTTCAATAACCTACCATTACATCAATCAAACGAAGAACATAAACTCTAAACTTGAACAAGAATAGCATCCCCTTGACCGCCACCACTACAGATGGCTGCTATTCCCAATCCTCCACCACGACGTTTTAATTCATAAATTAGGGTGAGTAATATTCTCGTTCCGCTTGCGCCAATTGGATGACCAAGGGCAATCGCTCCCCCATTGACATTCACTTTTTCCGGGTTCCATTTGACAATTGTGGCACTGGTTAAAACGACGGAAGCAAAGGCTTCGTTCACCTCAATCAGATCGATTTGGTCAATCGTATATCCTGTCTTTATCAACAATTTATTAATCGCTTGACCAGGGGCAATGGCTAAATAAGGAGCTTCCACTGCAACTTGTGTATGACCGAGAATGGTTGCTAATGGTTGCAAACCATATTCTTGAGCCTTTTCTTCTGACATCAGTACCATCGCTGCTGCCCCGTCATTAATTCCTGGTGCATTTCCTGCTGTAACGCTCCCATCCTGAGTAAACACCGGGGGTAATGTTGCTAGTTTTCCTAAGCTCGTATCTCTTCTCGGTGATTCGTCTGTATCAACAACCAGCGAATTCTTTTTTTCCTTAATGGTGACAGGAACAATCTCTTCGGCTAATTTGCCATTATCGATCGCTGTAATAGCAAGTTGGTGGCTACGTAACGCCCATTCATCCTGTGCTTCACGGGAAATTTCATATTCCTTAGCCACATTACTTCCATGAACCGCCATGTGAACATTATGAAAGGCACAGATTAAGCCATCATGAACCATGATATCGATCAACTCGTCATTCCCCATCCGCATTCCGAATCTTCCATTTTTCAACGCATAGGGAGCTTGGCTCATACTCTCCATTCCCCCAGCGACAATCGTATCCGCATCCCCACTACGAATGATCTGGTCACCTAATGTCACACTTCGTAAGCCTGAAGCACAAACCTTGTTAATCGTCTCTGTAGGAACATCCCAATCCAATCTTGCTTTCCTTGCTGCTTGTCGAGAAGGGATTTGGCCTGCTCCACCTTGCAGAACCATCCCCATTATCACTTCATCTACCCAATCATTTTGAACTCTCCCCCGATCTAGGGCTCCCCGTATCGCAATTCCACCTAGCTCGGATGCCGACATGGATTTGAATGCTCCACCTAATTTCCCAAATGGTGTACGAGCGCCACTTACAATCACAGTTTTCCTCACAATGACTCTCCTCCTTTTACTAAACCAAAGATCTTTCTAATAGCTCCACCACATCAAGCGTTTTCACATCTTCTTCGACTCCTTTAGCTTTGGTACCGTCAGAAATCATGGTTAAACAGTACGGACAAGCGGTTGCAATGGTAGTTGGGTTTAACTGTAAGGCCTGCTCCGTTCGAAGGACATTAATCCTTGTTCCCTCTTTTTCCTCTAACCACATCAAGCCACCACCTGCACCACAGCACATCGCATCCTGTTTACTTCGTTCCATTTCTACTAATTCCACACCGGGGATAGATTTGAGGATCAAACGTGGTGTATCGTAGTTCTCGTTGTACCGTCCAAGATAACAAGAGTCATGATAGGTAATTCGTTCTTTTACTTCTTTTTGTGGTTTAATTCTTGCCTCTTGAATTAGCTTTGCAAGGACTTCTGTATGATGATAGACCTCTGCATCTAAACCAAACTCTGGATACTCATTTTTAAATGTGTTATAGGCATGAGGATCGATCGTTACAATCCTTTTTACGTTATACTTTTGGAAATTAGCGATATTTTCTTTCGCTAATTGTTGGAACAGATACTCATTCCCTATACGACGTGCAGAGTCTCCTGAATTCTTTTCGTCATTCCCTAAGATGGCAAAGGTGATTCCTGCCTTTTGGAATATTTTTACTAAGGATTGGGCAATTTTTTTACTGCGATTATCAAACGAACCCATCGAACCCACAAAGAATAGATACTCAAATTCCTTCGTTTCTTTTACCGTTGGTACCATAATATCCTCTCGTTCCTGCCGCCAATTGGCTCGTTCCTTTCGATTTATTCCCCAAGGATTTCCTTGCCGCTCAATATTATTTAAAGTCCGTGCCGCTTCTGGACTCATCTCTCCTTGAGTTAAAACTAGATAACGCCGTAAGTCGACGATTTTGTCCACATGCTCGTTCGTTACCGGACATTGATCCTCACAGTTCCGACAAGTGGTACATGCCCATATCTCTTCTTCTGTGATGACATCTCCAATTAATTGCAGTTCATCAAGCGGTTTTAATGCCGTTGCACCATCCGTTGTTACCACAGCCTCTTGACGGGCAAGTACCGACGGGAGCCCAACGGATGCGGGATCTTTAAAAATATGTCCCGGAGCCCATGGCGTTGTATGTGGAGCAACAACCTCCCCTTTTTCTGTAAGATGATCTCGTAGTTTTATGATCAGTCTCATTGGCGATAAGGCTTTCCCTGTGGCAGAAGCAGGGCACATATTGGTACAACGACCACATTCTACACAGGAATAAAGATCCAATAATTGCTTTTGCGTAAAATCTTCAATTTTCCCTACACCAAATTCTTCTTGTTCTTCATCTTCAAAGGAAATAGTAGATAACTTTCCAGGTGAATGTAATCTCTTATAATAGACGTTGACGATTGCAAAAATCTCATGAGCCTGCTTAGATTGAGGGAGATAGACGAGATAAGATAATAGAAGTAAGATGTGTGCCCACCAAGCCGCATAAAAGAGGATATATGCTTCGTTAGTGGGAATGTTGTGAATGACAAAATAGATAAAAGAAGAGAATGGTTTGTAAATGGTTGCATCCTCATGTAGAATCACCATTTCAGCTCCACCGGCAACAATGACAGATGTCATTAATGGAGCAAGTAACCAATAGACAAGCCCTGCTCGAAAACTCCGTTGTAATCGTGGCAGTTTTTCTACATATCGTCGATAAGCCATGAAAAGTACCGCAAAGAAAACGGATCCGACTAATAGTTCTTGAGATAATGTAAAGAAATGATAGAAAGGCACTGGGAGGTACCATCCATTGACCATCATAAAACCTTTCCCAATTAAATCGATTGCTCCGAATTGAACAAGAATCGCACCATAAAATAAAAAGACGTGCATCACCCCACTCTTTTTATCCTTCAGCAACTTCTTTTGACCTAATACAAATGTAACGATTGATTTCCATCTTGCCTTGGTATTCTTCTCTAAGTTGGGATCTTTCCCTAATTTTATATAGGTGTAACGAGCATATAACACTCGGTAAAATAGCCAGAAACCATAGATAACTACAACGATAAACGCAAATAGGTTAAACAGTTGCCACATTCATCTCCCTCCTCTTTTCTTGTTTCATAATAGCGATGTTTCAGGATATATTGAGTCGATGTTCATTCATTTTTAAGTACTTTGAGTTCGTCGACTAAGATGGGCAAGACATCGAATAAATCACCGACGATTCCGTAATCAGCAATTTGGAAGATCGGGGCTTCTGGGTCTTTATTCACAGCAACAATAACCTTTGAATTGGACATTCCTGCCACATGTTGAATCGCACCAGAAATACCTAAAGCAATATATAAATCGGGTGTAACAACCTTGCCTGTTTGACCAACTTGTAAGGAGTAATCAGCGTACTCGGCATCACAAGCACCACGAGAGGCACCAACAGCGGCTCCAAGATGATCTGCCAATTCATAAAGCTTCTCAAAACCCTCTTTGCTTTTCATTCCCCTCCCACCAGAAACGACAATTTTCGCTTCACTCAGATCTACACCCTTGCTTGCTTTACGAAGAACATCTCGCACCTTTACTCGTAACGCATTATTAGAAGGAGTAAAGGAAAGTGGAATCTTCAGTCCACTTCGGGAAGAATCTGCATCTTCCATTGCGATATTATTTGGACGAATGGTCGCAAAAACAAGTGAATCATTGCTTACTTTTTTCACAAATGCTTTTCCTGCATAAATCGGTCTAGTAAAGACAATCTTTTCATCTATCATTTCTATTGCAATAGTATCTGTTATCAACCCAACTTGTAACGCGGCTGCAATCTTTGGTGCCATATCTCGAACGATGGATGTATGACCCATTAAGATCACATCAGGTTGAAACTGGTTCACTACCTCAAGAAGAGCTTCTTTGTACACATCAGTTACATATTGCGTTAATAATGAATCTTGAACGACAAAAACTTTATCTGCACCATGTTCGGCTAGTGCTTGAACATATTCATCAGCGTCCGTGCCGAATAAGACACTAGCAATTTCCCCACCGTCGACTATTTTTTTTGCTGCTGCTAATACTTCAAAAGAGACATTACGCAGCTTTCGGTTTTTTTCTTCCGCAAAAACCAATACCTTTCGGCTCATTTTGTCTGCTCCTCTCTATATTACTTTTGCCTCGTTATGCAATAATTGAATTAATTCTTTTGCCTGCTTATTGATTTCACCAGAAAGAATCTTTCCTGCACTTTTCTTCGATGGTAGATAAGTTTCGAGCGTTTCTGTCTTTGCCTGAATCGCTTCTTTCTCTATCTCGACATCTGGACGACTTAATGGTTTTTTCTTGGCTTTCATAATACCTGGTAAAGAAGGATATCTGGGTTCATTCAATCCTTGCTGAGTCGTAATTAAAACAGGTAGTGAAGCTTCTACAACTTCCGTATCCCCCTCAACATCCCGATGAACGGTTACATGTTGATCATCCAATTCAATTTTGACGGCGGTTCCGATAAAAGGAATACCTAAAATCTCCGCGATCCGTTGTGGCACCTGTCCAGAACCATCATCTACTGCTACATGACCCGCCAAAATCAGGTCATAGGATTGTTCTTGAATCACTTTTGCAAGAACTTGTGAAACCGTATATTCATCCCCAAATAAGTTCTCATCATCTAGTAAAATGGCCTGATCTGCTCCCATTGCGAGTGCTGTACGTATCGAGCTCTCAAAACGATCTGGTCCCAAGGAAAGGAGAGTAATCGTTCCCCCATGGTTTTCCTTGATTTTTAAGGCCTCTTCGACCGCATACTCATCATAGGGGTTAATGATGAACTCTACTCCTTCTTCACTAATTTTCCCATCTTTTAAGACGATTTTTTCTTCTGTATCAAAGGTTTGTTTTAATAGGACTAGAATATCCATCCATTTTTCCTCCTCTACTATTTATCTTCAAAAAAAGGAACACGTTTTTCTAGGAAGGCTTGAGTTCCCTCTTGTTTATCCTCAGTGGTACAAACCTCACCAAATAACTTTGCCTCGTTCTTCAATCCTTCTTCTAACGTTCCTGCCAAACCTTGATCAATTGCCTCTATCGATTTTGCAATCGCGATTCCACCCTTTGTTGCAATATGATGAGCCAGTTTTTTCGCCTCGACTAAAACGCTTTCATGTGGAACGACATGATTAACAACCCCGACATGATAGGCTTCTTCTGCTGAATAAAGGTTCCCTGTTAAAATCCATTCGATCGCAATAGAACGGTTGGTTAAACGAGTGAGTCGCTGTGTCCCTCCAAAACCTGGGATAATTCCCAAATTGATCTCCGGTTGACCGAATTTCGCTTGATCTCCAGCGATCCGAATGTGACAAGCCATTGCCAACTCCATTCCACCTCCAAGACATACCCCGTTGACGGCGGCAATCACTGGTTTTTTCATCTTTTCGATTTGATCAAACAATTGTTGTCCCGTACGTGCTAATCGTTCCCCTTCTTCTTGAGAAGAAATTGCGGCAATCTCTTTAATATCTGCACCTGCAATAAATGCTTTTCCCTGTCCTGTTAACACCACCGCTTTCACTCGTGAATCCACACACATCGCTTCAAGAGCTGTCTCTAGCTCCTGCAACGTCTTCATACCTAACGTATTGACTGGCGGATGATTAATCGTAATCACAGCAACTCGATCCTCTAATTCATAATTCAAACGTTCAAATTCCATTTCGTTTTCCACTCCTTTTTATTTGCATTTCAGTGCATTCATTAATAAGAAAAATACTGGCTGTACCAATGAAAGCAAATCATATTTCATTTCTTTCATCACCCAAGATGTCACTGTTTCATCAATCGTCCCAAAGATCATTTGCCGCATCACTCGAATATCTAACTGCTGATGAAATTTTCCTTCATCAATTCCTTGGCGGATCAAGTCTTCTATCAGTTGGTGATAAATTTTGAGGGTAGCTCCAATTAATTTCCGAATGTCTCGGTTGGATTGCCTTAACTCAATTTGTGTGACAATCGCAAGGTCGGGATCCATTGCCAATTGTTTAAAATGCATATAAATTAACTGATAGAGCTTTTGCTCCACGGTATCGACTAACTCGATTTGATGTTTAACCTTCTCAACGAATCGAGTCATTTTTAAGCGAAATAAAGAGATAAGAAGGTCATCCTTACTTTCAAAGTATAAATAGATCGTCCCGTCTGCTACTTGAGCTTCACGTGCAATCTTTGTCACTTGTGCATTGTGATAGCCATGTTCAGCTATCACTTTGACTGCCGCATCAATAATCGCATGATATTTATCTCCAGCTTTTTTCACCATAATCCTGTTCTCCTTTATACTGAATGATGATTCATTCATGTATAGTTATAGGATATCGTTAAACGAACGAAAAATCAATATATTTTAAATATTCAGAAAATTTTAGGGACAAATAGACATTTTTTACGTTGTCGTTCATATACTGTTATTTTAGTTACGATCAACTAACTCACCTTATCCTGATCTATTTTTTTCTTTTCCTCGTCAACGAGTGCTCGTCGTAATATTTTTCCTACCATGGTTTTTGGAAGTTCCGTTCTGAATTCATACGCTCTCGGAATTTTATATGCAGCTAAGCGTTCCCGACAAAAAACATCCAACTCTTTTTCTGTGATTGTTACTCCCTGTTTTAGAACGATAAATGCTTTAACTGTTTCACCGCGATACGGGTCAGGAATCCCTATAACAACTGCTTCTTGAACGGCCTCATGTTCGTATAGAACTTCCTCAACCTCTCGAGGATAAATGTTGTACCCACCTGCAATGATCATATCTTTCTTCCGATCTACAATGTAAAAGTACCCCTCGTCATCCATTGTTGCCATATCTCCAGTTAGTAACCAACCATTTAAAAATACTTTTGTCGTCTCTTCTGGACGATTCCAATATCCTTTCATCACAACTGGGCCTTTGATAGCCAATTCTCCAATCCCTCCGTGTTCTACATCTTCAGCTGTAACTGGATCGACAATTTTGGCGTCAATGTCTGGCCATGGCAAACCAATACTTCCTGTTTTTCGCTTCTGCCAAATTGGATTGGCATGGGTTACAGGAGAGGTTTCGGTTAAACCATACCCTTCAACCAATCTTGCTCCTGTTAATTTCTCGAATTTTTCCTGCACTTCTAAAGGTAATGGAGCAGAGCCACTAATGCAAGCATTGATGGACGAGAGATCATATTGTTTGACATTTGGATGATTGAGAAGAGCGATATACATAGTAGGAGCACCCGGGAAAAAGGTGGGCTTTTCTCTTTGAATCGTCTCCAAAATTTCCTCTGCTTTGAAACGTGGAAGTAGGATCATGGTAGAAGCCAAGTGAATACTTAAATTCATAACAGAAGTCATTCCAAACACATGAAAAAAAGGTAACACACCTAAAATTCTTTCCTGTCCTTTCTTTGCCTGATACAACCAATGAGTTTCCTGGACCACATTCGCAACCAGATTATAATGTGTAAGCATGACTCCTTTTGCTACCCCTGTTGTTCCCCCTGTATATTGTAAAAGAGCAATATCTTCTTTGGGGTCAATCGAGACACGGATTGGAAATACCGGCTGACTTTTGAGTAATTTAGAAAAAAAACAAACACCATCTTGTTTGGGAATCGGCACATACTGTCCTTCTTTTTTTAACTTCAAATTATAGAGTAGGTTCTTGGGGAAAGGTAAATAATCTTTAATGCTCGTAACAATAATGGTCTTGAGGAACGTTTTGGATCGAATGTTCATCACTTTTGGGTATAATAAGTCCAGAGTCACAATCGTTTCAGAACCTGAATCCACCAGTTGATGTTCTAATTCTCGCTCGGTATACATGGGATTATTTTGAACCACGATGGCACCTAGTAATAACGCTCCATAATAGGAAATGACGGATTGTGGGGAATTAGGGAGTAAAAGGGATATACGATCCCCCTTCTTTATTCCTAATTGCTTTAACCCATGAGCAAATTTGTACACATCATTCATTAATTCATTGTATTTCATCGTTTTGCCCATGAAAGAAATGGCGTCGTGATTAGGAAAGTCCTTTGCAGATTGAACTAGCAAATCCGTTACAGGAATCTCTGGATATGCGATACTTGCCGGAACTTCTTTTGGATAGGAAGATAACCAAACTTTATTAAATTCATCCTTGTTCATCTTTTCCCTCCTCAATATATTTTTTAATGTGTATCTCTATTGTATATAATTTTCAGAAGATTTTGAATATTTTTTTAAGATTTAGAAAGTATAACTTTCTTCCATTTGTCATTTAAAGGTTTGTATATTCCATAAGCTGCGACCTTCAGAAGTGCCCTTCTCTCCGTAATCTTTATTCATAGAAGGGCACGGATGACGGAGCGCGATGGAATATACAAACCTTTTTTTAAATTTTCTATTTTATTTTTAATAAAAAAAGGTAGGCGATAAACAACCTACCTCACTTAAAATAGAACCCGTACTTTTTAAGCGTACCTTTTTCCCTTTTTATTGCTAGCTTTATGTTCTCCTTTATAATACTGGATAAAATTTTGCAAAATTTGCCTTCCGTAAGGGGTTAAGATGGATTCGGGATGAAATTGTACTCCTTCAATTGGATACTCCTTATGGCGAATGGCCATGATCTCTCCTTCTTCTGTTACTGCTGTAACTTCGATTTCTTCAGGCAAAGACTCTCGATCAACTACCCAGGAATGATATCTCCCTGCTTCAAATAGTTCTGGAACTTGAGTAAAAATTTTTTGATGATTATGGGAAATGG
Organism: Tepidibacillus sp. HK-1; assembly: GCF_001748485.2. Classification (NCBI taxonomy): domain Bacteria; kingdom Bacillati; phylum Bacillota; class Bacilli; order Caryophanales; family Bacillaceae; genus Tepidibacillus; species Tepidibacillus sp. HK-1. The sequence goes on from NZ_BDGM02000003.1 coordinate 39,050, forward strand.
TTGATGTTTTCCCATGCATCAATCGTTCAGCTAACTTTATTTCTCCTCCAAAGGCTTTCGCAATTGCTTGGTGTCCTAAACATACGCCTAAAGTAGGAACTTCTGTCCCTAATTGTTTAATCACTTCTAAGCTAATCCCGGCATCCTCAGGAATCCCAGGCCCTGGTGAGATAAGAATAAAGTCAGGATTTAATTTACGTATCTCTTCTACTGTGGCTTGGTCATTACGGATGACGTAACATGTTTCTCCTAGATCTTCAACCAATTGCACTAGATTATAGGTAAAGGAATCATAATTATCAATCACTACGATCATTGAAGAACCTCCCTCAAGTAAAGACGGAGTTCTTCGATCAATTGCTTTTCAAATTGCTTTGAGATTGCTTCGTCCTGCAAAATATTTTCTCTTGTTAGTAATCGTTGTTCGATCTCTGTAATTGCTCGAATCAATGCACTTCCTATCACAAAGCCATCTAGATTTTCAGCTAAAGGCTCAAGTTGAGACTTTTCCTTAATGCCAAAGCCAAGCACGATAGGAACCTTAGCCACATTTTTTACTTCATTAATTAATGTCGCGATTTCTTGATGAAAGGTTGAACGTTCACCTGTCACACCTAAGGAAGAGACAATATAAATAAATCCTTCTGCTTGCTCGGCAATTTGTCTAATTCTTTCTTTAGAGGTAGGAGCAATCAATGAAATGATTGGAATCTTGTATGATTGTAAAGCTTCTTTCAATGCACCGTTTTCTTCTAAGGGTAAATCTGGGACAAGAACCCCATTAAAGCCACTTTCAGATAATCTTCTGGCCAATCGATCTAAGCCCATTTGCAATAAGGGGTTATAATAGGTAAACAAAACTAAAGGAACTTGAAGCCCTTCTTTTCTTACCTCGCTAACTAGCTCTAAAGTTCTTTCTAAATTCATGCCTTGGTCAATCGCTCTAAGAGAAGATTGTTGAATGACTGGTCCATCTGCTAAGGGGTCAGAATAAGGAACACCGACCTCAATCATCTCAGCTCCTTCTTCCTGCAACAAAAATAGAATTTTCTTGAATAATGACTCTGTTGGAAAACCTGCAGTAATAAAAGGAATAAACTTCATTCGACTCCCTCCTCTGTAAAGAACTGATGGATCGTGTTCATGTCTTTATCTCCTCTTCCAGATAGATTGACAAGAATAATATTCTCTTTTTTCAGGGTAGGAGCTAGTTTGATTGCTTGAGCCACGGCATGTGCTGACTCAATCGCAGGAATAATTCCTTCCTCTTGACTTAATCGCTTTAACGCATTCATGGCTTCTTCGTCAGTAATCGTGGTATAGGTAGCTCTTCTACTCGATTGTAGATAAGCATGTTCTGGTCCAACCCCCGGATAATCTAATCCTGCTGAGATAGAATAGGCTGGTTGAATCATTCCGTGTTTATCTTGAAGTAAGTAGGTATAGGCTCCATGAATAATCCCTGGTTTGCCTTTGGTTAAGGTCGCAGCATGCTCTGAATCGAGACCTTTTCCTGCAGCCTCTACACCAATAAGTTGCACTTGCTCATCCTCGATAAATGGATGGAAGATACCAATCGCGTTACTTCCTCCTCCTACACTTGCTATCACCACATCTGGTAAACGACCCTCTTGTCCTAGCATTTGTTGACGTGCTTCAATTCCAATCACCTTTTGAAAATCTCTTACCATTGTTGGATAAGGATGTGGGCCAACAACAGAACCAATTAAATAATGGGTATCCTCTACATGGGCAGCCCAATAACGAATCGCTTCATTGGTTGCATCTTTCAAAGTTCCTCGACCACTATGAACAGGAACCACTTCCGCTCCTAATAACTGCATTCGAAATACATTTAACTTTTGTCGTTCAATATCTTCTGCTCCCATAAAAACTTTGCATTCTAAGCCAAGCCTAGCAGCGATCGTTGCCGATGCGACTCCATGTTGGCCTGCACCAGTTTCAGCGATGATTTTTGTTTTTCCCATCCGTTTTGCTAGTAATCCTTGACCAATCGCATTATTGATTTTATGTGCACCCGTGTGGTTCAGATCCTCACGCTTAAGATAGATTTTGGCTCCACCTAAAGATTCACTCAGTTTATCTGCATAATAAAGTAAAGTTGGCCGTCCTGCATACATCTTCACCCATGTTAAATATTCTTCTTTGAACGCTTCGTCCTCCCGAATTTCTTGATATGTGGCTTCTAATTCTTTTACCGCATGCATCAAGGTTTCTGGGATATAAGTCCCACCAAAATCCCCAAACCTTCCATTATCCAGTTCAACAGTCCATTCCTTTGGATTGATCATTTTCTAGCCTCCTCTAAAACCTCTACAATCTTTTCTACGGATTTTAATCCTTCTACCTCTACTCCACTGGATAGATCAACACCATCAATCGAATATGGTTTAAGTTGCTTTAGATCATTTGCTGTTACTCCACCAGCAACCAGAATAGGCAACTTGATTTTCTCCCAAGTTTCTTTGTGAACTCCCCAATCGAATTTGGTTCCAGTACCGCCACGATTCGCTCCTGCTGTATCAAAGATAAAACCATCTACCACATCAAGATAAGGTTGGTAGGGAAGATGAAGCTCTTCTCCTTCTACGGAAAGGACTTTCCAAATCTGCTTTCCAGTCATATCTTTGATAAGTTGGCAATAGTTAGCTGTTTCGTCTCCATGTAATTGAATGATATCTACTGGAGCTTCAACGATTTGTTCTATACTTGGATTTACAAATACGCCAACCGTTTTAACAAAATTTGGAATATGCATTTTCCATTGTTTAACTTGTTCAGCACTGACTTGTCGCCTACTTTTCGTAAAAACAAAACCGATATAATCTGGCCAAATCTGCCTTTCCTTTAATTCAATCAGGGTTTCTTCTTGAAAAATACCACAGATTTTCACTTTCATCTTTTTCCCACCAACTCGTATATCGCTTCAACTTGGTTAACCGCTTTTACGATCCTTTCGCCAACTAATACCCCTTTAATTCCTAAATTGCTTAGAGTTTCTACTTGTTCATGGGAATGAATTCCGCTTTCGCTGATCAACAACGTTTCCTTTGGAAGTTGACCCAACAACTGATGAGTATGTTGGATTGAAGTATTAAAGGTCGTTAAATCACGATTATTGATGCCGATCATTTCAGGAGTAAAATCTTTAAGCACTTTTTGAATATCGTCTTGATCGTGAACTTCTGTTAACACTTCTAATCCGAGTTCTTTTGCTTGAAGATAAAGTTCTTGGTATTGACTTGGTTCTAAAATCGCCGCGATTAGTAAAATTACGCTTGCCCCATATCCTTTGGCCTCATCTACTTGGTAGGGGTCAATGATAAAATCCTTCCTTAATAAAGGAATCGTTTCCGTTAATTCTCGTATTTGTAAGAGGTGATTGATACTCCCTTGAAAAAATTCCTGATCCGTTAGAATGGAGATTCCCTCAACTTTCGCCTCTTTATACTTCTTAAAGAGAACCGTTGGTTGGTAATCTTCCATCAAAACCCCTTTTGAAGGAGAAGCTTTTTTCATCTCGGCGATGATCCCAACAGGTCTTAGTGTTTCAATTAGACTTTTTCTTAAAGAACAGGTGGATGCATGATAATAAGGCAAAGACCTTAGTTCAGATTGACTGATTCGTTGTTTACTTTCAGCGATGATTTCTTTCTTTTTGGATACGATGCGATCTAAGATATTCATGAAACATGATCCACCTTCTTTGAGAACCTTTGTAGCTTAAGGATCTTTTGATAGACTTTACCTGTATCTACTAGTTCTTTTGCCAGTTCAATTCCTTCCGCAATACTTTTTGCTTTTCCGGTGACATAAAAACTAGCGCCAGCATTGATCAAAATAAAATCGCGCTTTGGACCTTTTTTCCCTTGGAAAATATCTAATAAATCTTTTGCATTTTCTTGGGGGGTATCTCCTCGTAGATCAGATAATGAAGATCTAGTAAAACCAAATTGTTCAGGAGTTACAAAGTAAGTTTGGATTTCCCCATCTCTCAATTCTGTCACCTTGGTTTCGTTCGTCATCGTGATTTCATCCATTCCGTCAAGGCCAGATACGACAATTGCTCTTTTTACCCCAAGGCCTTGTAACACTTTTGCAATTGGTTCTGTCAAGTTAGGATGATAGACGCCCATCACTTGATGATCTGCTTTTAAAGGGTTGCTTAATGGCCCAAGGACATTAAACACGGTTCGAATTCCTAGCTCTTTTCTAGAAACGGCTGCATGCTTCATTCCTTGATGAAAGATTGGGGCATATAAAAACGCAATATTTTCTTCATTTAATAGTTGTTCTAGATCTTCAGGGGATTGTTGAATAGGAATATCCATTGCTTCAAGAACGTCGGCACTGCCACTTTTCCCTGAAACGGCACGATTTCCATGTTTGGCAACTTTAATTCCACCAGAAGCTGCAATCAATGCGGCTGCAGTCGATACGTTGATCGTACCGCTGCCATCTCCTCCTGTTCCACAGGTGTCAAGTAAGGGACCATTGATCTGAAATGGTGTCTTAGCCTGCTCTCTCATTGCTTCAACCATCCCGATAATCTCTTCTGTTGTTTCTCCTAATACCTTTAGTCCAACCATAAAAGCGGTCACTTGGTGGGGAGGTACGTTCCCTAAAATGATTTCCTCCATAAACTGTTTACTCTCTTCTCTTGTCAAATGGTTACCAGCTAACAATTTTTCTAATATCTTTCTCATCTCTACTAATCTCCTCTCAACTTAAACTCTCTGAAATCTCAATCGCTTTTAACATCGCCTTTGCCTTATTCATGGATTCCATATATTCGTTAAGCGGTACAGAGTCGGCGACAATCCCTGCACCTGCTTGCACATAGGCGGTTTCTTCTTTAAAAAAGATCGAACGAATCGTAATACAAGTATCCAAATTTCCATTAAAGGCAAGCGCTGCTACCGCACCAGCATAAGGACCTCGCTCGATTGGTTCTAGTTCAGCAATTAGTTCCATCGCTCTTACTTTTGGTGCCCCCGAAACCGTTCCTGCTGGGAAAACCGCTTTTAATACATCAAATGCAGATTTCTCTTCCTTTTGTTGGCCTATCACTTTTGAAACAATATGCATGACATGAGAATAACGTTCAATTTTCATCTTTTCTGCCACAATGACAGAGCCTGGTTTACTTACTTTGCCGATATCGTTTCTTGCTAAATCTATCAACATTACATGTTCTGCTCGTTCCTTCTCATCGGCCAAAAGCTCCTGCTCTAAAGCGAGATCTTCCTGCTCTGTCTTTCCTCTTGGCCTTGTGCCGGCAATGGGGAATGTAGAAATTTCCTCGTTGAACACTTTGACCAGTGTTTCAGGTGAGGCACCAACAATCGTTTCATCATTCATTTGCAAATAAAACATATAGGGAGAAGGGTTGATTTGCCGCAATACTTGATAAACGATTGCTGGATGTACTTTTGTCTTCGTGATCAATTTTTGCGAAAGAACCGCTTGGAAAATCTCCCCTTTAAGAATATTTTTCTTAATCGTTTCTACTGCTGCCATAAATTGATCGGGCAAAAAAGGTTGTTCAAAGTTTTTCCTTATTTCAGGTAAATCATGAAGTGGGATGGGTTTCTGTAAACACTGATCTATACGTTCTTGCCAAAATTGAGCTCGCTGTTTCAGATATTCAATAGCTCGCAAATATTTATCTTTCTTTTGTTCTTCTGTATCTTCCGTTTCAATCATTACGTTATAAAACAGTTGTAATTCTTTTTCCGCATGGTCATAAACGAGTAACTCTTTAACAAAAGCTAGATGGATTTCTGAAAATGGGGAAGGCTTCTGATTAGCGTTTTCTATTCTTTCAAGCCTTTTGATAAACTCATAGGAAAAATATCCGATTCCCCCGCCTGTAAAAGGTGGGTATCCTAAAATTCTAGGCGAACGGTATCTCTTGCTAATATTTTCAATCCCACTTACTGGATCGTCAATAATCTTTTCATATAGACCATTTGTTTTTAACTGTTGCAACTCATCAGGATCGGCCTCGATCTTCACTTGATTGTCCTCTACTTGAATCACTAAAAAAGGTTGGTCAGCAAAATAGGTGAATCGACCCCTTTCCTTGCCATGTTCACCACTTTCTAATAACAAAGAATAAGGGTAATCTTGGCTGAGCTTAAATAAATCAAGTTGAAACCCTTCAAAAGAACCCAGTGAATGTTTTAATGGGATGACAGAATAATGAGTAGCTAATTCTAAAAAATGTTCTAGGGGTAACATTGTGATACGCTCCTCTCTTGTACCTGTTTAGAAGGATGATTTCCTTCTTGCGAGAAGAGGAGTGAGGAATAAGGAGGAATAAGGAGTAAAAAATAGAAAAAACTAGGAATACTCCTAGTAGTAAGCATACTTACCCTAAGCAATTCCTCCACTCAACTTTTCTCTTCTTAACTAAACTCTTCTCTCTACTCAACTAAACTCATACTTAGGATTTCATTTTTGATAAACAAAATCGTTTAATTTAACAATAATCTTACTTTACTCTAAACTTGTCTGTCAAGGAAAGATGCAAAAAAACACAATTTTATTATTTTCTGCAACCATGTTGATGAGTTGTATGATAAGTTGTTCAATTCTATTGATTTTCTCCTCCAACTTTAGTCACCTCTATACATACAGTCTAACATTATAAAAAAATTGGGACAATATTCAATTTATATTAGAAAACCGAAAATTCTAACAATCTAATTTCAAATTGAAAATGTTGATATTTTACTTTACGAAAATGTAATTTATGGTAAAATATAATAGTCAAATTGCTTTATGAGGGGGGGAAGAAACATGAAACACATCAAAGTTTTATCTCGCAATCGTCTACAAGATACTATGTTATCTGGAACTTGTAGTAAATGTTCTGCTTCTTGCCAATCAGCATGTAAAACCTCTATCACTGTAGGTAATACAATTTGTTATGCTAAGATTGAAATGAAGTAGATAGAAGATTGCTCCCTTCGGGAGCCGTTTTTTTTTGAGAGGAGAGCAAAAATGATAAAGGGACAAGTACATGTATTCACTTATAAAAATTATAATGTTGTCCTTGATGTAAACAGTAATTCTTTATTCACGATAGATGAATTAGCAAAAAAAATAATTGAGTTATATCCTTCTTTTTCATTAATTGAAATAAAAGCAAAATTAGAGAATGAATATGATGAAAATAAAATTGCTGAAGCATATGAGGAAATAGAAGAGCTTATTCGGGAAGGTATTTTATTTTCTGAAGGCGTTACTCCAAACGAAGAGTATAACCCGGAAGAATTTGAAATGAAATCAATGTGTCTGCATGTATCACATGACTGTAATTTAAGGTGTAAATATTGTTTCGCCGGAACTGGCCCGTACGGACAAAAAAGAACTCTTATGTCAGCAGAGACGGGTAAAAAAGCAATTGATTTTTTGGTTGCTCAGGCTAAGTATACGACTCATTTTGAAATAGATTTTTTTGGCGGGGAGCCTTTAATGAATTTCCCTGTTATTAAAGAAATTGTGGCCTATGCGAGGGAAAAGGAAAAGCAGATAGGGAAGACATTTGAATTTTCTTTGACAACTAATGGTGTCGATTTAAATGAAGAAGTTGGAGAATTCGTCGCACAGGAAAACATAAATCTGATCTTAAGCATTGACGGACGCAAAGAGGTTAATGACCGGATGAGGCCAATGGCAGATGGTGCGGGGTCCTACCAAACCATTGTCAATAATTTTTTGCGTGTAAATTCGAAGCGTTATGGTTCTGCTGATAACCGTTACGGCAAAGGCATCTATACATATTTTCGCGGAACATTTACCAGTGAGAATTTAGATTTCTCCAATGATGTTTTACATCTGTCTGATCTTGGTTTTAAAAGGATTTCTGTCGAACCAGTTATTTTGCCGGAGAATCGAAAATACGCTATAACAAAGGAACATTTACCTGAACTGTTTAAGCAATATGATATTTTAACTGATGCGTATCTTGAAAGGAAAAGTACTGATAAGGAATTTCATTTTCATCACTTTGAAGTAGATATGGAAGAAGGTCCTTGTTTTTCTAAACGTGTAACAGGATGTGGTGCCGGTTATCAGTATATGGCGATCACACCGGAAGGAGATATCTATCCTTGCCATCAATTTGTAGGTAAAAAGGAAACGAAAATCGGTAATCTTGAAGAAGGTTTTACGAATAAAAAACTAATGAATCAGTTTAGAAATACAAATATTTATACAAAACCTGAATGCAAAACCTGTTGGGCCCGTCATTTGTGTGGCGGTGGCTGTCATGTTAATGCTTATGGTTTTAATAATGATTTAAGTAAGCCCTATGCAGTTGGCTGTGCATTAACAAAAAAACGTTTTGAAAATGCACTTTATCTAAAGGTATTGGAATTAGAAGAGGAATAAAACTAAAGGAAGTCCATTAAAGGCTTCCTTTTTGAATACTAAGTAAGAAGGTGAATTATCCCTATCTCTTCTTCTGTCAATTCACGATATTCTCCAGGTTCTAATGTTTCATCCAAAAGGAGTGAACCCATTGAGAGCCTTTTTAAAAAGATAACCTTTTTGCCAATGGCTTCAAACATTCGCTTAACCTGATGGAATTTTCCTTCATATATGGTTAATTCAATTTCAGACTGATGTCCAGACTGAAGAATCTTAAGTTCTGCCGGCAAGGTTAGATAGCCATCATCAAGATAGACACCTTTGTGGAAGGCTTTTTGGTCTTCCTCTGTCACCACTCCTTGAATCATGGCATAATAGGTTTTGGGAACATGCTTTTTTGGAGACAAAAGCTGATGAGCCAATTGACCATCATTGGTTAGTAGAAGAAGTCCTTCAGTATCTTTGTCTAATCTTCCTACGGGGAAAGGATCAAATACCGCGTGCATCGGTTCTAGAAGATCGATCACGGTTTCTGTAAAATGATCCTCAGTTGCTGAAAGAACCCCTTGTGGCTTATTCATCATCAAATAAATGAATTCTCGATATTTAACAACTTCATCATCAACAATGATTTGATCAAGGGTTGGAGTGACTTGCATTCCTGAGTCTTTTGCATAAGCCCCATTTACAGTAACTCTCTTTTCTTTGATCATTTTTTTGATTTGTTTTCGAGTCCCAAATCCCATATGGGCTAATATTTTATCTAAACGTTGTCTTTCTTTTCCGGACATGTTCTCACCTCACTTATCCTTTTCAATCCACCATCTTATCATATTTTCTTCCAGCGTCGAAGAGATATTGACATTGTCCTTAGAAAAGTTATATTATATAAGTTGTGATTATGGGTAGCTTTATCATTTAAATGGTAAAAAGGACGTGAACACCCTCGCTCTTTTTGTGCTTATAAGACGCGGCTGATTTATTCTTATAAGTCATAAATTGTTGCTATCCCGCAATTTATGTAAAACAAATAGAGCACGTCATATTAGACCATCCTAAAATATTTATTTTGAGAGGGGTTATTGTTTAATATGGCACGTTATACAGGACCAAAACACAAATTAAGTCGTCGTGTAGGTATTTCATTAAGTGGTACAGGTAAGGAGATGAAGCGTCCTTATCCTCCAGGTCAACATGGACCAGGCCAACGTAAAAAATTAAGCGAATATGGTTTACAGTTAAATGAAAAGCAAAAGCTTCGTTTTATGTATGGCTTAAACGAAAAGCAATTTGCTAACCTTTTCGAAAAAGCAAACAAAATGTCTGGCGTTGTTGGTGAAAACTTCATGGTTCTTCTTGAAACTCGCTTAGACAATCTTGTTTATCGTATGGGATTATCTCATACTCGTCAAGGTGCTCGTCAATTAGTCAACCATGGACATATCACTGTAAATGGTAAAAAGGTTGATATTCCTTCCTACCATGTGCAAATTGGTGATGTGATTGGCGTTCGTGAAAGAAGTCGTAATTTAACTGTTATTAAAGAAGCTTTAGAAGATCGTAACTATCTTCCAGATTACGTCACATTTGACGATAAAGCAATGGAAGGTAAATTAATTCGCTTACCAGAGCGTTCTGAATTGCCACAAGAAATTAACGAAAAACTTATCGTTGAGTACTACTCAAGATAGGATGAACGAAAAGCATCCATTGGAGAAATCCTTTGGATGCTTTTTATTTTTAAATAACTAAACTTCATGGTTGAAACCCATTAGTGATGGGCTTCTTCATCTAATTGAGCTTGATTTTTGCAAATTTACGTTTTCCTACTTGAATAATCATTCCGTCTTCAACAATCACTTCATAATCAACATCTTCAACTTTTTCTCCATTGATCTTAACGGCGCCTTGCTGGATCATGCGACGCCCTTCGCCATTCGATGGAACTAATCCCAAATCTACCAGCAATTTAACAACCCAAATTTTCCCATCCCCCAATTTGCTTTGGTCTATTTCAGTAACAGGGATATCCTCAGGAATGTCTCTTTTTTGGAAAACCGTTTTAAAATGGTGTTCAGCTTCCTTGGCTGCTTCTTCTCCATGATACATTCGGACAAGCGTATAGGCCATCTTCATTTTTGCATCTCTTGGATGAATCGTTCCTTCCTCTAATCCTTCCACCATGACTTGAATTTCTTCATGTGCGAGATCGGTTACTAACTTATAATATTTAACCATTAACTCATCAGGAATGGACATGGCTTTCCCATAGATTTGATTTGGCTCTTCATTGATACCAATATAGTTTCCTAAACTCTTACTCATTTTTTGAACACCATCAAGTCCTTCAATTAATGGTAACATTAACACTGCTTGTTGAGCTTGTCCGTATTCTTTTTGTAATTGTCTGCCCATTAAAAGGTTAAATTTCTGGTCAGTTCCCCCTAATTCAACATCTGTTTTTAGAGCAACGGAATCATAACCTTGCATCAGAGGGTAGAAAAATTCATGGACACTGATCGCTTGGTTGTTATTAAATCTTTTTTCAAAATCGTCACGTTCTAACATTCTTGCTACTGTTGTTTTTGCAGCTAATTGTACAACCTCAGCAAATGTTAATGGAGCTAACCAAGTACTATTATAATGAACCTCTGTTTTAGCTGGATTTAACACTTTAAATAGTTGCTCGATATAGGTCTTAGCATTTGCTTTTACTTGTTCAGGTGTCAATTGTTTCCTTGTTTCTGATTTACCAGTAGGATCACCAATTTGTCCGGTAAAATCGCCAATAACTAATTGAACAATATGGCCTAAATCTTGAAATTGTCTTAACTTCTGTAATGGCACCGTATGACCAATATGAATGTCTGGTGCAGAAGGATCTAATCCTAATTTTACTTTTAAAGGGTTCTTTTTGATAATCGCCTTTGCTAATTTCTGCTTGAACTCATCTTCAGGGATGATTTCAACAGCCCCACGGCTAAGAATCTCCCATTGTCTTTGTAATTCTTGTTCCTGTTCCTTTGTTAATTCAAATTCATTTGTCATCATGTCAACCTCCATTTTTATGATAAACCACACAAGTGTCGATATCCTTCGAGGCCTATTACGATTACTATTATGAGGCCCCATTATAATTGTGAAAAGAAAGTTATACTTTTTGATAAAAAAAACCACATCCCATCTAGCTAGGGACGTGGTTTAGACGCGTTACCACCCTACTTAAAAAAACAGGAAAATTAATGCCCACAAATGTGATGCCCTCCTTAAAAGCTATTCTAATTACTTTTGTGGGGTCTGTCTTCTTCACTTCATTGCATAACGGGATTCCCGGAAAAGACGATTTTTCAGCTTCGTCTATTCAGCTCTTGTAGGGTAATTCGGTTTGATAATAATGTACCGATTTTCACCAACCACCGGCTCTCTAAAAAGCAGTCATTACCACCTACTAACTACAATCATCGCGATTTCTTATTCATTTTAATTGTATTTTCAATTCAACTCTTCTTTTATCATATTATACTAGCAATGTCAATGCAGATGATTGAAAATGTACTTATCATTCTTATTTATGCTATAATACCTTTATTAAGGGGGAATTATTTTATGACATCATCTCATTCGCCCAATAAATCAAAGAGAACAAATGGGCTTCGACCAAGGAATTTATTAAAGTTTATATTAATAGTAATCTTTTTAGGATTCTTTTTGGGTGCAGGGACTGCCACAGGTTTTGTTGCCGCACTTGTAAAAGATGAACCAGTTCGGAGTGCTGAGGAAATACGCAAACAGGTATTTAAAAACACGGAAACTGGTTTTGCATACTTCTCTAATCAAGACAAGAATGGTACCTTTGAACTGATCGGTGCTTTTAGAAATGATGAAGATCGTCGGTTTGTAAAATTTGAGGAGATTTCACCAAACGTAAAAAATGCTTTTCTTGCGGTAGAAGACCGTGCTTTTTATGATCATCATGGTGTTAATTTTAAAGCTTTCACACGTGCCGTTCTTCAACAGATTTTTCAAAGTGATGTTCAAACGGGTGGAAGTACAATTACTCAACAATTAGCCAAAAATACGTTCTTTTCTTTAGAAAAAAGCTATCAAAGAAAGGCAAAGGAAATCTTTCTGGCCTTAAGAATGGAACGAGTGATGCCAAAAGATGATATCTTCACCGCCTACTTAAATAAAATCCCGTTTGGTAAAGCTGCTAATTTAAATAATGTCTATGGAATTCAAGCAGCTGCAAAAGGATATTTTAACAAAAATGCGAGTGAACTTAATCTAGCCGAAGCTGCTTATTTAGCTGGAATCCCCCAACGCCCTACTGCATATTCTGCATTTAATAGCAAGGGGTTTGATGAAGAAGGCTACAATTTGGCAAAGAAACGTCAGGAATTAGTACTTAAGAGTATGCTGGAGGAAAAATTTATTTCTCAGCAGGAATATGAAGAAGCCCTTAGATTTGACATTAAGGCTGCTTTTGATACCTCCACTAAAAAAGCGTATAGTAAATATCCCTACTTAATCTTAGAGGTGGAAAACCAAGCAGCTGAAAAGTTTGTTGAAGCGCAAGGGATTACGCCAGATGCTAAAGAGTATAGCGAAGCATTAGAAAATGCCAAACAAGAGATTTTAAGTGGTGGTTACAAAGTTTACACGACCGTAGATCGTAAAATCTATGAAGCGATGAATAATGTGGCAAAAGACCCTAAGAATTTTCCAAATCCAATCTCCTATAACTTCTCTTTAGGAGATGGAAAAACGAAACACCTTGAAAATGAAGATATCCAAATCGGTGCTACACTCATTCATAATAAGACAGGAGCTATCTTAGGTTTTATTGGTGGACGCGATTATAATGTTTCTGCTGTCAACCATTCTAATTTTAGAGGAACGACAAAAAGACAACCCGGTTCATCGATTAAACCATTGTTGGATTATGGTCCAGCTCTTGAATTAGGTAAGGTTCAGCCAGCAACTCCAATTGATGATATCCCATTAGGTGGAAAATGGGAGCCAGACAATTGGAACAGCAAATATAATGGCCGTATAACGGCTAGACATGCATTAAATCAATCATTTAATATTCCTGCCATAAAGGTATATAAAATGGTTGGCCCAGAAAATGGCTACGAATTTTTAAGTAAACTTGGTTTTCAATTAAATAAAAAAAGATTCCTTGAAGCTGGTTTGACTCCAGCGATTGGTACGATTGAATCATCACCAGAAGTGATGGCTAGTGCTTACTCAACCTTTGCCAATGGCGGTACCCATCTTGACTCTTACATGATTGAACGGATTGTGGATCGTGATGGCAATGTGGTCTATGAACACAAAGCAAAACCTGAAGTCGTCTTTAGCGAACAAACTTCCTATTTAATTACGGATATGTTAAGAACCGTTATTAAGGATGGAACAGCAAAAACGATTTTGAGATATATTGGCAGTCGAGATGTTGCTGGTAAAACAGGAACAACGAATGACACAAAAGACTTATGGTTTGTGGGTTACACACCTGAAATTACTTTAAGTGTATGGACAGGTTACGATTATCCAACAACCATTAGATCTGGTAATATTGCTAAAACATCTTGGGGTAAGATTATAACAGAAATTTTTAAAGCTGACCCAGAATTATCTCCTGCAAATGCAAAATTTGAACGACCAGGTGGATTAATTCAAATGCAGGTATCTAGTACTTCTGGAAAGTTACCATCTGACTTGACAAAAGAAGCTGGCTATTTAGTCACTGACTGGTTTAATAAAAAATTCATTCCAACAGAGATTGATGATTCTTTAGAAAAAGCGAGAGTGGTTGAATTTAACGGTAAACGTTATTTGGCTAAAGATGAAACGCCTGATGACATGGTGGATACAGGAATCTTCTTTAAACGAGAGCCTTATGTTATCCCACCTGGAAAACCAAAGCCATTAGATGTTGATAAAGAATTACCAACTGAGTCTGACCCAAGGGAATCTGCAGGGCAACCTGCTCCACCTTCATCGCCTAGCATCACAACCCAAGGAAATAAAAATACGATCTCTTGGGAAAAGAATCTAAGTAATAGTGTGGTGGGATACAGAATCTATCGTGCTTCTGCTTCAGATTTAGGCTTTACAAAAGTTGGTGTCGTGAAGCAAACAGATCTAAAAGCAGGAAGGTATTCCTTTACAGATCAAGGAGCAAATAATGGGCCTTTTGCTTATTACATTACAACAGTTGATGTTGCAAATAATGAGTCTAACCCTTCAGCAATCGTGGGCAATACGAGCCTACCCATTGGACTAGATGAACCTCAAGATCAAGGAAACCAAGATGGAACATCAAATGAACCACCTGCTGCGACTATACCAAAACGGCCAAAAGGGGTCTCTGGTGAGCGAAGTGCATCTGGATTACAAGTTACCTTAACCTGGGCTGCAAATCCTGTAGAAGATCAGGTACTTAATTACAATGTTTACTTTAGTGATGTAGAAGGTGGCAAATACCAATTGATTGGAACAACAGAAGGCACCACTTTCGTTCATCCATCTGTTCCACTAGGTGATGCTTATTACCGTGTAACAGCAACGAATGAAAATGGTGAATCTGAACCATCTAAAGTAGTCAAAATCCCAGTGAAAAATCAATAATATAAAAAAAGGTTTGTATATTCCATCGCTCTCCGTCATCCGTGCCCTTCTATGAATAAAGATTACGGAGAGAAGGGCACTTCTAAAGGCACACAAAGTGTACAAGTCGTGCTACACAGCTAAAGCTGCTAGTCACGCTATGTCGCAGCTTATGGAATATACAAACCCTTAAATGACAATTAAGTGACAAATGGAAGAAAGTTATACTTTCTTAATCTAAAAAAACAACCTATGATGGTTTATCCATTATAGGTTGTTTTTTGTATTGAACAAGTTCGCTACTTCGTTGACTGTCTATTGATCAATTGATGTTGTAAAATGACAAACTGGTCTGTGATTGGTTCCTCATTCATATGTTTCGTTAAAAATCTCATTGCAACTGCTCCAATATCATATTGAGGTTGAGCAACTGTAGAAAGTAATGGCCTTACCATTGATGAAATCGGTATATTATCAAATCCTCTTACTTCAATATCCTGCGGTACTTGAAGTCCATTATCTTGAATAGCATGAATCGCAGCCACAGCCATTTCATCACTAGCGGCAAAGAGAGCTGTTGGTTTTTCTGCTAAGGAAAGAAAGTCGTTCATTGCTTCCAGACCAGATTCATAATGATAATCCCCTACGCGAACATATTGTTCATCAAATGGTATATTCGCTTCTTCTAAAGCCGCCTTATATCCGTTAAATCGATCTAATCCAGTTAAAGGATCAGTCAGTGGCCCAGTAATGATGGCAATTTTACGATGTCCACCCTGAATAAAGGCGTTGACAGCGTCCTTTGCTGCTTGGAAATGGTCAATATCTACAGATGGAAACATTTTGCTAGGGTCTTTGGTAGCTGCTAGTACAATTGGAACGGTTGAGGTTTTAAAAATCTCTAAATGATCATTTGTCACTTCTGCTCCCATAAACAACAAGCCATCCACTTGTTTCTCCAATAAGGTATTGATTAGACTTAACTCCTTCTCCACCTTTTTATCTGAACTGGATAAAATAATATTATAGTGATACATACTTGCAATATCTTCTATTCCTCGAACAACTTCGGCAAAAAAAGCATTGGAAATATCTGGGATTACGATACCGACCGTTGTTGTTTTCTTGCTCGCTAATCCCCTTGCTACTGCATTTGGACGATAACCTAACTTTTCAATGGTTTCTAAAACCTTTTTTCTTGTGCTTGGTTTTACATTAGGGTTCCCATTAACGACCCTTGAAACCGTAGCCATTGATACTCCAGATTCTCTGGCTACATCATAAATAGTTACTGGCATTTCAATCTCTCCGTTCGACTAATTTATTTTCATTAATTTTCATCATTTAATGTTAATTATTCTACGTCAAAAAAGCAATTCCTACAATCTTTTCATATATTTTCCCCAATTTAATACCATAACCATACAAAATAGCCCACAAAAGTGACGACCTCCTTCGAAGTGTATTCCGATTACTTTTACGGGGTCCCATTTTAATCATGACAAGAAAGTTATGCTTTCTTTAGTATTAAAAAAAGAAACGCTAACCTTAGTGGTAACGTTTCATTATGAGCTACTTTTAAATCGCAAAATTCTATAATAATTGGGAACCCTTTAAAGCAGTCATCAATTCGTTAAATTGATCTAAATTGAGTTGTTGATTTGCATCGGATAATGCAACAGCTGGATCAGGATGAACCTCCACCATAATACCATCAGCCCCAGCAGCTAAAGCTGCTTTTGCTATAGGAATCGCAATATCTTTACGTCCAGCAGAATGACTAATATCTACTAACACTGGTAAGTGGCTTTCTTGTTTTAAAATGGGAACAGCAAGGATATCCAAGGTATTTCGTGTCCACTTCTCATAGGTACGAATACCACGTTCTACTAAAATCACTTGATTATTTCCCCTTGAAACAATGTATTCGGCTGCAAATAAAAATTCCTCGATCGTCGCTGCCAAACCTCTTTTTAGTAAAACCGGAGTTTTAATTTGGCCAGCTGCTTTAAGTAATTCGAAGTTTTGCATGTTTCGTGCACCAAGTTGAATCACGTCCACATATTGGGTAGCCATTTCAATATCAGCAGGGTTAACAATTTCACTAACCACCTTTAGCCCATACCGATCTGCTACTTTCTTTAATATTTTAAGTCCTTCAATACCTAATCCTTGGAAATCGTAAGGGGAAGTTCTTGGTTTAAATGCGCCACCACGAATCAGTTTTATCCCCTGTTCAGCTAATCCTTTTGCAACAGTATCTACTTGTTCTTCGGTCTCAACTGAACATGGACCTGCAATCATCACTGGCTTTCTTCCAACTTCCACATCCCCAACCTTTACGATCGTGTCCTCAGGATGACGTTTTCTACTAACTAACAACTGTTTATTTTTATCCTCTTCTTGTAACTCAAGAGAAGCTTTGAAGATTTCTTTAAATAAATGTCTAACTACATTGTCATCAAATGGGCCATGATTATGAGCTACAATTTTATCAAGCATTTCTCTCTCTCTAACAGGATCGAAACGCTTTGTACCTTGTTTCTCTTTTAGATGACCTATTTCCTGAACGATCTCAGCTCTTTCATTGATTAACTGCAAAATCTGCAAGTTAATTTCATCTAATCTCAATCTTAACTCATCTAACTCTTGATTACTCATAATAAGCCACCTCCGAAGTATTGTAAAAAATATACTTTAGATTATACAGATTTATCGTTAAAATGAAAAGGATAAAAGGCCCAAATTACTTTCAAAATGAAAAAGGAATCTCTTCACCAATAGAGAATAATACAGATATTGTCGAAATTTTGTCGAAGGAGGGGCAAACTTGGAACAACATCTTCCCATCTTTGCCTTAGATATAGGAACACGAACTGTTGTTGGTTTGATTTTAGTTCCTACTAAAGAAGGACAATTTGAAATAAAAGATTTGAAAATGATTGAACATAGAGAACGATCGATGTTGGATGGCCAAATTCATGATGTTGTAGCGGTTTCTGAAATTATTTCACAGGTAAAAAAAGAATTAGAGCAAAATAACGGCCCCTTACATAACGTAGCCGTTGCAGCAGCTGGTCGTTCTCTAAAAACTCGTCGTGTAAAGTTAGATATATCGATTCAGGGTCAACCATTACTTAGAAAAGAAGATATTCGCGCCTTAGAATTATCTGCTGTTCAAGAAGCACAAAGACAAATCGCAACAGAGAGCCAGATCGAGGATACGACCCATTACCATTGTGTCGGCTACAGTGTGATCAATTATTTTTTAGATGATCAAATTATCGGTAATCTGATTGATCAACGAGGACAAAAAGCAACAGTGGAAATCATCGCTACCTTTCTTCCTCGTGTGGTCGTTGATTCACTTCTTTCCTCTCTTACACGTGCTGAGTTAGGGTTGGAGGCACTAACATTAGAACCAATTGCGGCTATCCATGTATTGATACCACCATCGATGAGAAAATTAAATCTCGCACTTGTCGATATAGGTGCAGGTACTTCAGATATCGCCATTACGGCAGAAGGGACGATTATCGCTTATGGAATGGTGCCAGTTGCTGGAGATGAAATTACCGAAGCCATCAGTCAATCCTACATTTTAGATTTTCATATTGCCGAGGAAATAAAGCGGCAATGTTCGACACAAGAGACCGTTCATTTTTCTGATATTTTAGGGATGTCTTACACACTTAACTCTAGTGAACTCATCGAACAAATCGATCAAGAGATTGAACAATTGGCAACTCAAATTGCAAATAAAATCATTGAATTAAATGGGGGTAAATCTCCACAAGCTGTGATGTTGGTTGGCGGGGGTAGTCAGACACCAAAACTTTCCGATAAAATTGCAACAATATTAAATCTACCTAGACAAAGAGTTGCTGTTAGAGGGGCAGATGCGATTCAACAGCCAATCATTTGGCCAAAAAATCTAGTTAAAGGCCCTGAACTGATTACGCCCATCGGGATAGGGATTTCTTCTCGTCAAAATCCGATTCAATATTTTACCATTGAAGTGAATGGCGAATTTATTCATTTGTTTGAGATGAAAACCCTAACCATTGGCGATGTTTTAATTGCTGCAGGAATTTCGATAAAAAGTCTATATGGTAGACCAGGGCTTGCTATGACTGTTAATATTAATGGTCAGATGAAAATCATTCCTGGAGAGCATGGCACTCTGCCAGAAATTTTATTAAATGAAGTACCTGCAACAATGGATACTCAAGTGGCTAATGGAGACAAAATTGAAGTAAAGGCTGGGAAAAATGGTAAAAATGCTACCCTTACATTGGATCAAGCCCTTTTATTAAGTCCTATTCGCCCTTATCAAGTTACAATTGATGGAAAATTGCTTGAATTACCTGTTTTAGTTGAGATCAATGGAATCGATGTTGATTTTTCTACACCAATCTCAGATCGCGATTCGATCGTTTTTCATTCTGTTAGAAATATTGAAGAGGCTTTAATCCTTTCTGGATTCTCAACGATCCCTTTTGAAGAGAAAATCATACAATTTATTTTTCAAGGAGAGCCTAGAAAAATCGTCTATGTTTCTAAAGATCTTTTCCGCAATGGTAAGAAGGTTTTATTGAAAGAACCGATCGCTGGCGGAGATGTGATCACCTTTGCAAAAGAAACAAACCCGTATCCTACTATACGTGATTTAATGAATGAGAATCCTGATTTCCAATGGGGGATAGATGTGATATTTAATGGGAAGCCTGTTCATATTCAACCTTCTAGCTTACAGGTACTCATCAATAACAAAAAAAATTCTGTTGATTCCCCTATCGAGCAGAATAGTGACATCACCATTCATGTGGAAGACCAGCAAATCGTTTTTAGTGATGTTTTTCGCTATGTTGAATTTGATACAACTCCACCATCGGGGGCAAGTAAATTTGTGATTAAAGTGAATGGGGAAGAAGGAGATTTTAATACCCCCATTAAACAAGGGGATCAATTAGAATTATACTGGGAATAAGAAAAGGTTTGTATATTCCAACACGGCTTATGGAATATACAAACCCGCTACTATCTTTGTAAAAGTTTGTTCATGCTTCCACTTCTAAATCCTTCTAAATCAGCTGTTACATAATCAAATCCAAAAGAATGTAACATCGAAGTAATCTCTTGATGCATCTCCACGATCTTACTTAGTTTATCTGGCTCAACCTCAATTCTCGCGATATCGCCATGTGTACGAACCCTCACTTGACGAAAACCTAGTCTCTTTAAATATTCTTCAGATTGTTCCACCCTTGTTAGCTTTTTCACCGTTATTTCTTCTCCATAAGCAATCCGAGAAGATAGACAGGCAGAAGAAGGCTTATCCCATGTTTCTAATTCAAGTTGCTTGGATAATTCTCTAATCTCCCCTTTAAATAATCCTGCTTCTTGAAGTGGGGCTCTGACCCCATGCTCTTTTGCTGCCTTCACTCCTGGCCGATAGTCATTCGTATCATCAGCAATTAAACCAAAAACGATGTGTTTAAACCCATGTTTTAATTGAATCGGTGCTAATTCTTCAAATAATCCTTTTTTGCAGAAATAACAACGATTTTTGGTATTTTCTTTATATCCAGGGATTGCCAACTCAGATGTTTCAATCACAATATGTTTTGCCCCTATTTTTTTAGCAGTTTGTTTTGCTAATACCAGCTCACTAGATGGGTAAGACTCTGAATCCGTAGTAACGGCTATTACTTTATCAGATCCTAAAACATCTATTGCAACTTTTAACAATAATGTAGAGTCAACTCCACCTGAAAAGGCGACAACCACGCTTTCAAGTTCACTTAAAATTTTTTGAAGCTTTATGTATTTATCTTGCAGCACCTTCATCCCTCCTAACCTCTCTCTGTACAACATTTTAACACAAAACTTTCCTTTCCATAAGAAAAGGTTTGTGTATTCCATACAAACCCCTAAATGACAAATGGAAGAAAGTTATACTTTCTTAATCTTTTAAAAAAATCTTCACCAAACATTTCATTGGTGAAGATTCATTATTGTAGTTGCAATGGTTGTTGATATGAGACTTCTGTAAAGTGTTCAAATAATTGACTAACCTTATCCTTGCTTTTAGGAAATTGAAAGGCTTTAAAAGTAGAATGTCCTTCCTCTTGTACAAGAGCTACAGAAGTAGGAAATTGAATATTCTCTTCATCAAATTCAATTTTAGAACCAGTAATAAAAGTCATGATTTCCATAAGAGTTTTTTTATCGGGAACATCAACAAAAACATAATGATCAGAGGGAAAAACCGTTTTAAATGTTGGAATTTGACTATAGGCACTAGGATAAACCCAGGTTACATCAATATATTGATGCTCCCCGTGCTCGTTACTTCGATGGGTTCGTAATAACACCATCCCTCTACTCTTAGGTCGAAGTAAAATCACTTCAGGGTTTTCTAATGGAATCGGTAACTGCTCCGTATCATCTGCAAAGACATAATTTCGATAAACAGGAAGATTTCTTTTAAAATTCATCAAACCGATACCTAAAGGATCATATACAACCAAGAAAAATGCACTAAATACAGCAAAACAAGCAGTGATACATTTATAAGTTATCCTTCTTGCTCTTTTTTTCCCTTTTTCCTCTTGTATAAAAGAGATGTCTTCCATCAATGAAACCATTTTTACCATATCTTGCAGATCTTCTCTACAATGATCACAATACTTTATATGTTCATTTAATTCCCTTTTTTCCCCTTCACTAATGGTTTGATCAACATAATCCTGAATTAAACGTTCATAGCGACCACAAGACATAGGCATAGGCATTACTCCCTTAATTTGAAAGTCTGCTTTTTAGCATTTTTCTTGCTCTAAACAGTTGTGTTTTTACCGTACCTTCGGGAATTTGCAGCGCTTCACTAATTTCACTATAACTATATCCTTCAAAATGGCGCAATATTAGTACATTGCGATAAATATCAGGGAGCTGTTCTATCTCATTTTTTACTTTTTCAAGAGCTAATTTTTGTTCTACTTGTTCCTCAACAGATGGTGTATATTGGCTTACTTGAGTTGGTGAGAGTACTTGATCTTCAATTGCCACCACTTTTAAACTTTTCTTTCTAACTTTATCTCTAAATCGGTTTGTCATCATCATTCTAAGCCAAGCTTTTAAAGACTTTTCGTAAACATACTTGTCCGATTTACGATGAGCCTGCCACATGGTCTCTTGCGTCAAATCTTCAGCATCTTCTTGATTACCGGTTAACCGATAAGCCAAATGGTATAAATAGCGGCTGTGTTCAAGGATCCGCTCTAGAAATTCATCTTTTTTCCCTGTTTTATGCTCAATTGTATATTGATTACTATTCATATTCCTCAACCCATTTCTACCCTTTAAATTTTTATATGGTAAATTTATGGTAAATGTATTGATATTTTTCTCTATATTTAGAGTAACGTAACATGTCCTAAAAAGTTTCAGGTATTTTTTCCCTGTTGACATTCTTTGCATAATCCATAAATCTCGAACTTATGCCCAGTGACTCTAAAGTCACCTGCTAAACCTTGTAATAAATCCATTGGACACTCAGGTAATACCGAGGTTTGCCCACATTTTGTGCAAACTAAATGATGGTGATGATCCTCGATACAAGTAACTCTGTATTTTGCTTCCCCTTCAAATTGGGTTTCTTCTAGTAGATCTAGATCTGAAAGAATGGATAGGTTTCGATATATGGTATCAAAACTAACGCCAGGGAATCGGTCTTGAACTTCATTTAAGATTTCCTTTGCTGATACATAACGGTTTTGTTTAAAAATCGTTTCAATGATTTCTTTTCGTTGTTCTGTTAGTTTATACCCTTGTTCCTTGAGAATTTGCATAATCTCATTAACCTTCAAAACCATCCCTCCATTCCACAAACCCTTTTTTAAAAAGGAAGAAAGTATAACACTCTCTATTTCAAATACAGTATAGGATTTTCTCTCCTTTTCGTCAAATCACGGCTATCGTTTCTTTGCTAATGCTCGCCTTGCTTCAGGTACTACGGTTTTATTGCGATTTCGTCTTCTACCCATTAATATTTCCTTCTATTCACGAACGATTATTTAATAATGAATAAAAAAACCTATCTTGTACTAAATTTTAAAAAATTGGTTTATAATGTTAAAATGGAGGGATCAAGAATGATTAAAATAAAAAACAAATTTAAATTAAAATTAAGTTTAATCATGTTCATTTCCATATTTTTATTTGTTAGTATCAACCCTGTTTTTGCAGATTCGATGGCAGGCAGTCAAATCATTACATTAGGAAAAGATTTAAGTAAAACCCAAAGAGATCAAATACTTCAGCAGTTTGAGGCCGCACAAGACGTACCAATTGTTGAAGTAACCAATCAAGAAGAACACCAATATCTAGGTGATACGCTTCCTGCAAAGGTGATTGGTTCCAAAGCGATCTCTTCGTCAATGATTACCTTTGGAGAATCAGGCTCGGGATTAACCATTGATAGCAACAATATCACATGGGTTACCAATGAGATGTATATAAGTGCATTAACAACCGCAGGTATCTCTGATGCAGAAATAAAGGTAACTGCACCCTTTCCTGTTTCTGGTACTGCTGCTTTAACTGGGATTATTAAAGCTTTTGAACAAGCCACAGGCAAAGAAATTAATGAAGATGTAAAAAAAGTAGCCAACGAAGAAATGGTTAGAACTGCTCAATTGGCCGATCAAATTGGCGACAAAGAAAAAGCAGTTGAATTTATGAAACGCATTAAGGAAGAGCTGGCTAAGCAATCAGCAAAATTATCTGATGCAGAATTAAGGGCTTTAATTGAGCAAGTTGCTCAGGATTTAAATATCCAATTAACCGGTGACGAATTAAATTCCTTAATCTCGTTACTTCGAAAGCTGCAAAATGCCAATATCGATTGGGATTTAGTGAGTCAACGATTAGACCAAATAAAGACAGGTTTTCAAAACTTTGTCCAAAACAATCCAGAAGCTAAATCCTTCTTCAGAGAATTATTAAATTTCATTAAGAATCTAATCGATAAAATTCTGTCCTGGTTAGGATAAAACCAATAAGAGAAGACAAGAAAAACTCCTTTAAAAAGGAGTTTTTTTAAATAGAAAAAAGATCGCTTTACTCGTGGAAATAATTACCATACCGTGATCCTTTGTCAGACAAAAATTCTGACTTACGCATGATATGCGGCTTCAATGTAATTTCTCCCTTAATGAATAGTCATTATTTAATGTCTACAATTTTAAAGGAAACTATGTAACACTTTCATATGACACGATCATAACTAATAAATAAACCATCTATACAATAAAATATTAACCAACACAAGGATGGGAATTCCATATTTAAATGATGGGTGTAAGGTTTTGTGGTGAAAAGTACGCATACCCGCAAAGATCCCTATAGCGCCTCCAAAAAAAGCCCAAACAAAGAATAGCTGTTCTGGTATTCGCCACTTACCCCTTCTTGCCTTATGCTTGTCATAACCAAAGACAAAATAGGAAAGAAGATTGAATATAATGATCAAAATCATCAGCCATTTTTGTTGCTGCAACTGATATGTTATTAACATCAAAACCATAAAAATTAAAGGAATTCCCCATATCCATAATCTGTTTTTCTTCATTTTCTTATCCTCTTTTCACTCTTCATTAAAGCTATTTCTTAGATAGTTTTCATACTGTGTGTATTGTATCATAAAATCTTTAGATGAAATCAGACATAACTTGTACTTTTTGGTACTTTGTTGGCCTTTTTTTATTTGTTTTATGTTATTATTATTTCGTATGGCGAAATTTTCTCAGAGGTGGCTTGCATGAAACATTTTCTAACCTTAAAAGACTTTTTTATCAAACACAAATGGCGTTATATCATTGGAATCGTTTGGTTAATAGCAGTCGACGTTCTTCAGCTTATTCTACCTAAAATTTTGGGAGCCTTTACAGATGATTTGAAAAATCAATCAATCACAACAAAAAGCATGATCCTTTATGGACTTTCTATCATTGCTGTTGCCTTTTTCATGTTCCTGTTCAGATATTTATGGAGAATGTATGTAATGGGTACAGCAAGGTTTTTGGAATATAAACTACGAAGCGATTTATTTGCCCATTTCCAAAAGTTATCTACCAATTATTATAATCACCATAAAGTGGGTGACCTTATGGCTCATGCGACCAATGATATTAATGCGGTACGTATGGCTGCCGGCCCAGGTATCGTCATGATTTTTGATACTTTGGTTTTATTAAGTGCAACGATCTTTATGATGGTTCAAACCATCTCCGTGAAATTAACCATCATCGCTCTACTTCCATTACCTTTTATGGCGTTGTTAACCAGCCATTTTGGAAAATTAATTCACCAACGTTTTCGTAAAGCACAAGAATCATTTTCTCATTTAACAGAAAATGTACAGGAAAATGTTTCTGGGATTCGAGTAATTAAAGCCTTTGTCCAAGAACAAGAAGAAATCAAAAAGTTCACACATGCCAACCAAGATTATGTAGATAAAAATATGGAGCTTGTTAGAATCCAAGCGATTTTTAACCCACTGGTTCAATTTATCTCAGGTTTAAGTTTTCTTATCGTTCTAGCCTATGGAGGCATCCTTGTCATCAACCGACAAATCACATTAGGTGATTTTGTTGCTTTTAACAGTTACCTGGGCTTATTAACATGGCCAATTATGGCAATTGGTTGGGTGATTAACATTCTCCAACGGGGATCTGCTTCTATGTCCCGTTTAAATGAAATTTTTGCCACAGAGCCAGAAATCGTTGATCATCCTCAACTGGTGGATCCAGATTTAACAACAATACAAGGCGAAATTGAGTTCAACCATCTTTCTTTTACCTACCCTGGTACGACTAAAGAAGTGCTTTCTGATATCAATATCCGAATTCCTCAAGGTAAAACCCTTGCTATTGTAGGGAAAACAGGAAGTGGCAAAACAACCCTTGTCAATCTATTAGTCAGGTTATATGACGTTAGTACAGGAATGATCAAAATCGACGGACGAGATATTAAGTCTTATCCTTTAGAAGTATTGCGACAACATATCGGTTATGTTCCCCAAGATAACTTCTTATTCTCGACGACGATCCGCGAAAATATTGGTTTTGGATTAGATCATTATACCCAAGAACAAGTAGAAAAGGCAGCTGATGATGCTCAAGTGTTAGATAATATCAAAGATTTTCCAGCCCAATTTGATACACTGCTTGGCGAAAGAGGAGTTACTCTTTCCGGTGGCCAAAAACAAAGGGTTTCGATTGCAAGAGCGCTAATTAAGAACCCTAGCATCTTAATCCTTGATGATAGTTTATCTGCAGTAGATACAAAAACAGAAGAAGCGATTTTAAAACGACTACATGAATTGATGAAAAATCGAACCAGTATTATTATTGCTCACCGGATCTCTACACTGAAAGAGGCGGATGAAATTATTGTTCTAGATGAAGGAAAAATCGTTGAAAGAGGAACCCATGGCCATTTAATGGAGCTTCAAGGCCACTACTATGATCTATACCAAAAACAGTTGCTAGAAGAGATGATTGCCAATCAGATTTAAGAAGGATGTGAGGAAATGTCAAACATTCATGAAGAAGAAGCAATTGGCAAAGCTTATGATTATCGATTGATGAAACGTTTGCTTCAATATGCCAAACCTTACCGGTTATTGATCATACTGACCATTACCTTGCTCATGATCATTACAGTTCTTGATCTAGCTGGCCCTTACTTAATCAAAATCGCGATAGATGATCATATCAATGCGATTAGTGATCCAATGGTTGCTTTTGAACCAGGCAAAGCAAATAAAGAAGGGGTGCTGTTTCAAGGGAAAGAATTCGTTCGGGAAAAAAATTTAACGGAAGAAAAAGTAGATCACTTACCACGTTATCAAATCATTGAAGAGAAAAATCAATATTACTTAGTTAAAGGGATTATAGCAAAAAACCAACCCTATCAATGGATAAAAGAAAATGGTCAACTAATCCTTACTCAAAATGGCAAAACGTATCCAACCAAAGCTTTAACAGATGAAGATCTACGGATTTTTAGGCAAAAAGATATTTCTTCCCTTTATAAAATTGGTGCTATTTTCTTTGGATTTTTAGTTCTAGGCTTTATTCTAAACTATATTCAAACCTATCTATTACAATATACAGGTCAAAAGATTATTTTTAATATGAGGCAGGAAATTTTCTCTCATATTCAAACATTACCCTTATCTTTTTTTGACAAGAATCCTGTAGGTCGTCTCGTAACTAGGGTCACTAACGATACTGAAACGTTAAACGATATGTATTCCAACGTATTAGTTAATTTGTTTAAAGATGTTTTTATTCTTATTGGTATTATTATTGTGATGCTGCAATTAAATGTTAAACTTGCATTGGTCAGTTTTATTGCTTTACCCCTTATCATTTTATCTTCCACTGTTTATAAAAAGTTAGCTAGAGATGCATTTCGTATCGTACGTACACGACTTGCTAGAATCAATGCAACCCTAAATGAGAACTTATCAGGTATGCGTGTGGTTCATATTTTTAAACGTGAGAAACAACAATTTGAACAATTTGATCAAATCAATACTTCTCATTACGAAGCCAATATGAAAGAATTGAAAACAGCTGCAATCTTCCGCCCATCAATGGATTTTATCTATTCCATTTCTCTAACCTTTTTACTCTGGGTTGGGGGTAAAAATGTAATTCAAGGAGCGGTAGAGTTCGGGGTGTTGTATGCTTTTATTGATTATATACGTCGTTTCTTCCAACCGATCAATGATTTAACGGAAAAATATACAATCATGCAATCAGCTATGGCCTCATCAGAACGAATTTTCCAGTTACTTGATCAAAAAGATTCCATCCCTAATCCAAGTACCCCAATACACCTAGATAAAATAAAGGGTGAAATCGAATTTGACCATGTATGGTTTGCCTATCAAAATGAGGATTGGGTTTTAAGGGATGTGAACTTTACGATTAAACCTGGGGAAATGGTCGCTTTTGTAGGTGCAACTGGAGCAGGAAAAAGCTCAATCATTAACCTTTTGGGTCGCTTTTATGATATCCAAAAAGGCACGATTAAAATTGATGGTGTAGATATTCGTCAAATGGATAAATTCGAATTAAGAAAGCAAATTGGAGTCGTGTTACAAGACGTCTTCTTATTTGCAGGCGATATTAACTCCAATATTCGCTTAAATAATCCAGATATAACAGACGAGGAAATCAAACAAGTGGCCAACTATGTGAATGCCCATCATTTTATTGAGAAATTACCGAACCAATATCATGAGGAAGTAAAAGAACGAGGGTCTACCCTTTCTCAAGGACAAAGACAATTATTGGCCTTTGCAAGAACTCTAGCCTTTGACCCATCCATTCTGATTTTAGATGAGGCAACAGCAAATATTGATACAGAAACAGAACTTTTAATCCAAGATGCATTAAACAAGTTAATTAAAGGACGTACAACGATTGTCGTTGCCCATCGTCTTTCAACAATCCAGCATGCGGATAAAATCATTGTGCTGCATAAAGGGAAAATCCGTGAGATGGGAACTCATCAAGAACTGCTCACACAAGGTGGACTCTATTATAATCTTTATCAGCTACAATACAAAGAGGACTTTGAACAACAAAAAAAAGAAACACAGATGAAGGCAACATCATAGATTTCTGATTGAAATAACTCAATAAATAAACTTAGCCACTAAGTGATATACTTGGTGGCCTTTTTTATACATACTTTCCATTGCTTATTAGGACCCGGCAAAAATAATTATTGAACATAACGCTCGATCTTTTTATGTATTTGTTTTTCCCAATATTCTTCTTTTGTTTCTTCTAGTAAATATTGCTCTAATAACTGTTGAACTTCTTCCTGTAGCATAGTTCCATTAGAAGAAAATTCTTGTTCTTGGTATACCATCATCATCAATTGAGTAAATTCGGAGACTTCATCAAATTTTACAGTCTTTTTCTTTTCTGAAGACTCTAATTTTTTTATGGTTTCTATTAGTTTGCTTTTTACTTGATCCATCACTTGATTTAGGGAACAGACTGGGCAAGTATAGGTTGGTACGTGTTTAATCTCTACATTCTTGTTAAAATAAAGTGTTCTGATAGTGATCTCCATCTCCGCCCCACATTCACATCTTTTTGTCATATGTAAAAATTCCCCTTCCATTATGTTCACATTCATACATTTTGATTTTATAAAAAAGAAAGGGTTTTGTACCTAGTAACTTGTTGGAAACGAGACAAATATATAGATACAAGCCCATTTTTTTAGTTTTAATAACCAATTCTTTTGCTAGGCCATAGACTATATGGAAAATGAAATGCCTAGGAGGATGTAACCGATGGAAAGAATAATGTATCCATATCCACAAATGGATTGGATGTCCTTGCGTTTTAAAGATTTTCCACAGTTTTTAAAAAATCTTAAAAAGGCGATTGCTGATGAGAGAGCGGCTATTCAATTTTATAAACAACTATTAACCATGGCACCAACCGAAATAGCGAAATACAGTGTCAAAACGGCATTAGATGATGAAAAAATACACAATAAACAATTAACACAATTATATATTCGCTTAACTGGCCAAAAACCAGAAATTCAGATAGAAAAGGTAGAATTCCAACACTTTTATGATGGACTTCAAAAGGCTTTTGTTGATGAAGTGGAAGCTGCTAAATTCTACAAGGAAATGTATCTTTCCGTGTTTTGCCAAACCATTCGCGATCTCCTTTATTCCATTCAACATGATGAAATAGAGCATGCAACTTTGTTCAGTTGGGTACATGGTGAGATAAAATAATACTACATTAAAAATGACATACCCTTAAACATATGGAATCCCTTGATTATCACATTACGTGATTTCAAGGGATTGTTTTAGTTAAACTTCCATTGTAGATAAATCGCCTGGTGGTAATCCTAATTCCCATGCTTTTAATACTCGGCGCATAATTTTTCCTGACCTTGTTTTGGGGAGTGTATCAATAAACTCAATTTGTCTTGGTGCGGCATGTGCAGCCAGATTTTCTTTTACAAATTGACGAATTTCTTCTTTTAGTTTTTCTGTGGGAACGACTCCATTTTTAACAGTAATAAATGCTTTAACTACTTCCCCTCTAAGCTCATCAGGAATCCCGATGACTCCTGCTTCAGCAACAGCCCAGTGCTCGATCAGCTTACTTTCTACTTCAAATGGGCCTACTCGTTCACCTGAGGTGTTGATCACATCGTCCTTTCTTCCTTGAAACCAAAAATAGCCATCCTTATCTCGATAAGCTTTATCACCTGAGATGAACCAATCGTTAATAAAATACTCTTGATATCTTTCTGGATTGTTCCAGATCGTTCTTAACATCGCAGGCCATGGTTTTTTTATCGCTAAATTCCCCATTTCATAGGGTGGTAATTCTTTTCCTTTGTCATCCACAATTGCTAAACGTATGCCAGGTATTGGTTTTCCCATTGATCCTGGTCGAATAGGGATTGTCTTGTAATTGGCACAAATCGATGCTCCTGTTTCTGTCATCCACCAATTATCATAGATTGGTTGCTGAAACACTTCTTCACCCCAACGAATCACTTCGGCATTTAAGGGCTCCCCTGCTGATAAAATATGCCTTAATGTAGAAAGATCATACCTTCTTGGAATCTCATTTCCTTCCCGCATTAACATCCGAAATGCCGTAGGTGCACTAAACCAAACCGTAACCTGATATTTTTCAATCGTTTTATACCAATCATCTACACTAAATCTCCCACCTCGGACAACAATTGGAACACCATTTAACCATGGAGAAAATATTCCTGCAGATGTTCCCGTTACCCAGCCGGGATCTGCAGTACACCAATAGATATCAGTCTCTTTTAAATCATATACCCATTTTCCTGCCATATATTGGTGTAACATCGCATCATGTACCTGCAAAACCCCTTTTGGTTTTCCCGTTGACCCAGAAGTATAATGAATCAGCATTGGTGTTTCTCGGCTAACCCATTCAATCGTATATTCCTGAGAATGATTCATTAGATCTTGATATAATACTTGATTTGGTGATTCTACCTCTTCACTACCGACTAAAATCACATATTTAAGTTCATGTAATTCATGAATTGGTATCCTAGAAAGAAGCTGGTGTGTCGTCACAATTGCTACAGCACCACTATCTAATAATCGATCTTTGACCGCCTCCTCCATGAATGCTTCAAATAAGGGACCAGCAATCGCCCCAATTCGAATAATTCCAAGTAAAGAAATCATCAATTCAGGACTGCGTGGCATGAAAAGAAATACACGATCTCCTTGTTGTATGCCATAATTTTTTAATCCATTTGCAAATTGAGATGAAAGTTGTTTTAAATCTGCAAAAGTATACGTTTCTTCCCTTTGCCCATCCCAATATAAGATAGCAGGATGATCTCCTTTTCCTTCCTCCACATGGCGATCAATCGCTTCATACACAATATTCACTTTGTCTGTTTTTGCCCAAGTAAAGTGTTTTTCTGCATCTGTCCACTGAAAACGATGATATGTTTCTTCATAATTACCTATATTCGCATTTTTCATATCGATGTCCTCCTTTGATACGTTATTGTTATAAAGTCATTATAATTGTTATATAACAGACTTTCAATAGTTTTTTCTAAAAATTCTAAAAATTCATTAAATAATAGTAGACATAAAAAAACTGGGCTTTTCCTGCCCAGCTTATCCCATTACTTGTTAATTCATATCCCTTAAAATCGTCTCTACATCATCATAAACGATTGCACCTAGCACTTTTTGTTGAATTACACCATTTGTGTCAATAAAATAACTGGTTGGATACCCTTGAATTCGATAAAGTTCTGTAACTTCACCCTCTACGTCATAGACAACGGGAAAGGAAATTCCGGCTTCTTTCATATATAGTATTGCATTATCAATGCTCTTTTCTTCAGTCGTTACGTTAACCCCCAAAACAACTACATTTTGATCTTTATTTTTTTCATAAATACGGATCAGATCAGGCATTTCCTTTTTACAAGGCGGGCACCAAGAAGCCCAAAAATTTAACAATACTTTTTTCCCAGCAAATTGCGACAAGGAGATTTCTCGTCCTTGTTCATCAGTCAATGTAAAATCAGGTGCTTTATTCCACCGATTGATTCCAACCGTTTGTTCTGGAGATTCTTCGTCTAGGTGGATTACCGGTGTATCCATTTTTTCAGAACCCGCAAGTTCGTTCGATGTTGTACTTTCTTTTTGGCTTGTAAAAGTGGGTGGATTAAGAGTCACAGTAAGTAACAAACTTACCCCTAATAGTAATCCCACGATTAACCATAACTTCTGAACTTTCATTTTCGTACCTCCATTTGCTGATCTGACCATTTAATATCTCATGATTAACTATTCAGTTGCTTTTCATGATATTCCTTTTTAATTAAAAGCATGTTTAATTATTTTTCATCTTTTGGTGACACTTTATTCCTTGTCTAGTATGATTATAATTAAGGAAGTGAAAACAATGGGGTTATCATATCAATCATTAGCAAATGCGATGTTACATGAAAAAAAATATCTATTGCGA
Source organism: Tepidibacillus sp. HK-1 (assembly GCF_001748485.2). NCBI lineage: Bacteria > Bacillati > Bacillota > Bacilli > Caryophanales > Bacillaceae > Tepidibacillus > Tepidibacillus sp. HK-1. Next base: position 71,680 of record NZ_BDGM02000003.1, read on the forward strand.
TATCACAAGCATCATGATTTTTTGTTTCCATTTGTTTTGACAACTATTATTGAAGTTGAAGATGTATTTAATCGTCTTCCTCCCCTCCAAGTAACCAAGGAAGAGCTATTTAAATACGAAGAAGATTTTCATTCATTTATTCGAAAAATCGCTGGTTTTTCCTGTTCAATTGCACTTGATACGATTAAAGAAGGTTTTGCAAACAATGATTTTTATACACAGTATACAAAAGAAGAAAGAGAGAAATTAGCTCATTATATTTTCCAAGAGCAAAAAAATAACTTTCAAGAAATTTTAAATTTAGCCATAGATGAATGCACAAAAGAATTTTCAAGCACCTTTCATCTTTATTTTCAAGGCTATTTAAAGCCATCGATCTTTCGTTTGTTGATCGATCTATTTCAACATACATTTGTAATAACCATCATCTCCGAACCAAAGCCGTTTAAACAGGAACCAATATATACCAAGTGAATTCCTTGAAATCTAGAACATACTAAGAATAATGACTTTTTGAGTCAGATAATTCTAATTGTAATAGGGAGGATCTAACATGACTAAGAAGGATAAAAAGCAGCAACAACAAATGGGTCCTAGCGTTACCTCTAAAGTAACCTCAGAACAACAACACTGGCATACAGCAACAAGTGACGATGAAGAAGCTTATGTAAATGAAATGGAATCACTAACAAAAGATTAAAAAAACACCCAAAAAAGTGACGACCTCCTTCGAAGCGTATTTTGATTACTTTTGTGGGGTTCCGTTAAAATTTAAAGAAAGGAATTCCTTTTTTTGGAATTCCTTTCTTTGTCTTTTGCGATTCCTTTTTAAGAAAAAAGAAATACAATAGGAAATAAGAATAAACCAACAATGACTAGACTTAGTGAATTCAACATATATTTAATCGCACTTAGTCGATCACACGAAAGATGAAAAGGACAATCATCACCATTTGTAAAATAACCTTTGCAATGCTTCCGCCTAATAAACCGATTAAAGAAGCGGTACCGATTTGAATTGCTTTTTTAAATTGAACCCCTCTCATCATTTCAACTGTGATCACTAGAACAAATGGACCAATGATCACCCCTAAAGGTCCAATCAACAAAGGGCCGATAATCATTCCTAAAACTGCTGCCCAGGCCCCTTGTCTCGAACCCCCACGTTTCTTGACCCAAGAGCCACTTGCTACAAAGTCCACAATAAAAATTAAAGCAGAGAATAGAAGCATCGTGAGCCAAAATTGCCAACCTACCAAAGGGGAAATAGCGAAATGGTAGATGGCAAAACCTAACCAAATAAACGGAACGCCCGGGATCACTGGCATAACAATCCCAATAAAACTAATTAGAAAAGACAGGATAATTAATATCCACCAAATTAACATCAAAACGATTCCCCCTTATTCCATGTTAAACCCTTTACCTTGTATAAATCTACGTAAATGATTTCTTAAAGGTTTCGAAAATAATCTTGCCATCATCTTCGACCAATTATCATTTCTTTTTCCATCTGTTCTTTTTACATAGTATTCTTCTATTTTTTGATCATACTGTTTAATCACATTCAGCTGATTTTTATTGTAGCTATTTTGATGAAGAATCACAGATAGGGGTAAACGTTCCTTTTGTTCTGGTACGGGTTCTTTAGGATAGCCAAGGCACATACCAAATAACGGAACCACCAGTTCAGGAAGCTCAAGAATTGCACTCACTTCCTGAGGTTGATTACGAATTGCACCAATGTAAACACCACCAAGACCAAAGGATTCAGCTGCAAGCATCACATTTTGGGCAAACAAAGCTGTATCGATCGTCGTTAGCAAAAGGCTCTCCAATGTTGAGAAATCTGGCTCAATCTTTTCCTTTTTTACAACTAGTTGTAAGCGAAAAAGATCTGCACAAAATACGAGAAATACTGGAGCCTGTTCAACATAGGTTTGATCCCCACTAAAGTGAGCCAATTGCTTCCTTTTTTCTTGATCTGTGACTTGAACCACACTATAAGCTTGGATAAAGTTGGAGGTAGAAGCCAGCTGTGCAGCAGAAAGAATCGCTTCAACTTTTTTCTGTTCTACTTCTTGATCCGAATAGTTACGAATACTTCGATGGTTTTTCATGATTTCGATCACTTGATTCATTGTACCGCTCCTTACTGTTAATAATCTTACCTCATTTTAACTATTTAAATAGTAAAATTCAATTACGATTGACAATTTAAAAAATTCATGTTATTATAGTCCCACCATTATTACATATGTGTTCGTAAGATTTGAATAATGAACGGATTTACAATTTGATGTATTACGTATTATTCGTCTTACATCTTTTGTGTAAATTCGTTTTTTTATTTCTTATCATCCATATTGAATAATGGCAAAAGGTAAGCGTTGTAACGCGAATTTAGGAGGTATTTTTTATGCAAGAAGGAACAGTTAAATGGTTTAATTCTGAGAAAGGCTATGGATTTATTCAAGTTGAAGGTGGAAACGATGTATTCGTACACTTCTCCGCAATCCAAGGCGAAGGATTCAAAACATTAAATGAAGGCCAAAGAGTTAGATTTGAAATCGTTGAAGGTGCACGCGGTCCACAAGCTGCTAATGTAGAAAAATTATAAGCGAGATCTTCTCGTTCATATATTCGTTTCTAAACGAACTTAGTCCCTAGTAAACTAGGGGCTTTTTTTTATCGTTAAAAATACACAGACAAAAGTATTTTTTATATTTATTTTTACTATTTTTAACGTTATAATAGTAATAAATAAACTGTAGTATTATATTTTCCACAACTGTTTTATAGGCTTGTTTTGCTAATATACTATAGTTTTAAATTATTTTAACACCTGTTTATTCAGGAATTGTTAAAACTGTTATATTTGAAATGGGAAGGAGTATTATTATGCGAAATGAAGTTGTTTGGAAAGTTGGCGGCCAACAAGGTGAAGGTATTGACAGTACTGGTGAAATCTTTGCCTTAGCATTGGCACGAAAAGGTTATTTTATTTCATCCAATAAGCATTTTGCTTCTCGTATTAAAGGTGGTTATACCCACTATCAGATTCGTGTTACCACTGAACCAGCTTATTATCATGGTGATTATACTGATGTATTATTGGCACTTGACCAAGAAACAATCGACAATAACCTCGAAGTGATGAGTGAAGGGTCAATTATTCTTCGTGATGGAAAAGAAGAAACTGTCGAGAAAAATAACCATATTACCACCTTTATATTACCGCTTACACAAATGGCTGAAGAAATTGGCGGGAAAATCGTTCGTAACATGGTTTCACTTGGTGCATCCGCCGCATTGTTTGGTTTAGACGAGGATCTTTTTGATTCATTAATTGAAGACAAATTTAGTAAAAAAGGTGAAGAGATCATCAGCATGAACAAAAACGCGGTTCGTGCAGGCCACAAAAAAGCAAAAGAATTCATTAAAGCTGGCAAATTATCTGTGATTCAATTAGAAAAACCTGAGCAACAAATAAGTCGTAGCTTAATGATCGGTAATGCTGCAGTTGGATTTGGTGCTTTAGCAGGTGGATGTCGTTTCCTATCTGCTTATCCTATTACTCCAGCTTCTGAAGTAATGGAATGGTTAAAGAAAGAATTACCACGAGTGGGTGGGACTGTTGTACAAGCAGAGGATGAAATTGCAGGAATTACCATGGCGATTGGTGCTGCATATTCTGGTGTACGAGCAATGACCTCTACTTCTGGACCAGGTTTTTCCCTAAAAACAGAGGCACTAGGTTTAGCAGGTATCTCCGAAACCCCACTAGTGATTATGAATACTCAACGCGGGGGTCCTGGAACTGGTCTACCAACCAAATATGAACAAGCTGACTTAAATACGATGATCAATGCAGGACATGGAGAGATTCCTCGTATTGTATTAGCGCCTTCTACTGTTGAAGAAGCTTTTTATATGACAGCACAAGCCTTTAACTATGCGGAAGAGTATCAATGCCCTGTCATCTTAGCGATGGACTTATATTTATCCCTATTTAATCAAACAGTGAATAAGTTAGATTTCTCCAAAATTCAAATCAACCGTGGTAAGTTGCTTTCAGATGAAGAAGTCGCTCAAAATGAAGATCGTTATTTCTTGCGTTATGAAGTAACAGAAGATGGGATTTCAAACCGATCTATTCCTGGTCAAAAAGGTGGTGTTCATACAGCAAACTCCAATGAACATAACCAAACCGGCCATATTGATGAGGATACAACAAACCGTGTCAACATGATGAAAAAACGTTTAGGTAAACTCGCAACTCTTACTGATCAAGGGTTTAGTGTAGATGGCACAAAAGATTCAGATCTATTGATCATTGGGTTTGGCTCAACATTTGGTGTTCTTCAAGAAGCAAAAAAATCTTTAGAAAAACAAGGGTTAAAAGTAACCCACACCCATATCAAACGCCTTACACCATTTGATACATCTTTAACAGACTATATTTTAGCTGCAAAGAAAGTGGTTGTGATTGAAAATAACTATACTGGACAGCTAAAACGTCTAATTCAAATGGAATGTAATACAGGTAAAGAATTAGGAAGCATTGTAAAATACGATGGTAATCCATTTACATTAAAAGAAGTTGTTGACCAAATCAATGCAATAATGGCTAAGGAGGTAATATAATATGGCTACTATGAAAGATTTTCGTGGAGATCAACCAACATGGTGTCCTGGTTGCGGCCATTTCAGTGTGATGGCAGGCGTTCAAAAAGCTGCTGTCGACTTAGGCATGGAACCACATGATATTGCAATCATTAGTGGTATTGGTTGCTCTGGTAAAATTTCAGAATATACCCGTGCATACGGATTCCATACCCTACACGGTCGTTCCTTACCCATTGCTCAAGGTGCTGCCATTGGAAATAAAGATGTAAAAGTGATCGCAGCAGGTGGAGATGGTGATGGTTACGGAATTGGTGTTGGCCATTTCGTTCATGCTGTACGCCGTAATGTGAACATGACATATATCGTCATGGATAACAATATTTATGGTTTAACAAAAGGTCAAACAAGTCCAACTTCTGCCCAAGGCTTTAAAACAAAATCTTCTCCAAAGGGAAGTGTTGAAAGCCCTGTTCATCCATTAGAAACAGCATTAGTGAATGGTGTTACCTTCTTGGCTCAAGGCTTCTCTGGGGATATTAAAGGCCTAAATGAAATCATGAAGGCAGCTTTACAACATAAAGGCTTTGCATTAGTTAACGTATATAGTCCATGTGTAACCTTTAATAAAGTGAACACTTATGATTATTACAAAGAAAACTTGGTGGATGTTTCTTCATTTGAAAACTATGATCCAACTGACCGTGTGCAAGCCATTCAAAAAGTTCGTGAAACAAACGGCTTAGTAACAGGAATCCTCTTTAAAGAAGATCGTCCAACATTCCAAGAATTAACACCAGATTTCCCAGAAATCGCAATAACAAAACAAGATCTAAGTCTTGACGTTTCCATATTAGAAGAAATTGAAAAACAATTTGCGTAAAAAATATATATAATTAGAAGAGTGTTATTACTTTCTTTTTCGTTTAAGGGCTAGAAAAAATCCTAGCCCTTTATTTTTATGTTATTCATATTTCCTTTTTTCTAGCATACATTATTATTTAAAATAGGATTTAGGGAGGCTAACCAAAATGAAACTTCTTACCCTTTATGGGAGCTCACGAAAAAATGGAAATTCAGAATCCTTGACCAAAGTATTATTACAAGAATTAAATAAAGAAGATTACCATGAGATTTATCTAATGAATTATCATATTAAACCAATCGTAGATAAAAGACATTCAGAAGAAGGCTTTCAACCTGTAGAAGATGATTATGAAGAGATTGCTCAAAAAATGCTAAATCATCAGGCTGTACTCTTTGTTACCCCATTATATTGGTATGGAATGTCTGGACATTTAAAAAACTTTATTGATCGGTGGACTGGAAGTTTACGTAGTAAGGAATATGATTTTAAAGAAATCATGAAAGGAAAGAAAATGTATGTGTTGATCGTTGGTGGACCAGCTTCCCCTCTAACTGGGTTACCTCTTGTTCAACAATTTCAATTAATTTCACAATTTTTACAAATGGAGTTTGCTGGTTACGTGATCGGAAAAGGAGTCAAGCCAAAAGAGGTTTTGGAAGATGAGGACTCAATATTAGCCGCAAAACAATTAGGAAAAAAAATAAAGAAGGATTTGGAGTAGGAACATGAAAGAGTGCTCATTCAATTGGGAATAGAGCACTCTATTTTAATATTTTTTAATAATGTCATAGAGAACCTTGAATCCGATGAACTTGTAGGATTGATGTTTTAGTTTTTCACTTAGAACTTTATCCCCCTTAGTTCGACAATTTGTCCAAATTAATGAAAATATGATATAGAAACAATGTACACATCAATTAAAATACGAACATTAAATAAATATTAAAAAATATTGTTTGTATTTTAGCTATTCTATGTTATCATTATGAATGGAAATTCAGGAATGAGGGTGATAAAGATGAACACACAAAATTATTATGATGTAATCCTTGTTGGTGCTGGACCAGCTGGAATTTTTGCAAGCTATGAATTAACCAAGTTAAATCCAGAATTAAAAGTGATTCTCATAGACAAAGGACAAGATATCTATCATCGTTCATGTCCTATTCATAAAGGGATTTTAACTGAATGCCCGACAACTAAAAGATTTGAATATCAAAGCTGTTACCCAACCTGTGCCCTTACAGGAGGATGGGGTGGCTCAGGTGCATTTTCCGATGGAAAGTTTAACATCACCACGGATTTTGGTGGCTGGATGGGAGATTATATTCCTTCCGCTGAGTTACTAGATCTGATTGAATATGTGGATCAAATCAATCTTTCTTTTGGTGCTACGGAAGAAACACATGGTAGTTTGCAAGTTTCGGAAACGATAAAAGCATTGGAACATGAAATTGATGAATTAGAAATATTAATCGACGAAGATACAACGTTAGAACAAAAAAAACAATTAAAAGCAAAGAAAAAAGAACTTTATTCTTTAAAAAAAATTCATGAAATTGAACAAAGGGCCACATCAGTGGGTATGAAACTATTAAAAGCAAAAGTCCGCCACTTGGGGACCGAAGAAAATTTAAAGATCTTAACTCGAATCTATGAATATTTAAAAGATCGATTAGAGATTCGACATCGTACAAAAGTAAAAGAAATCATCGTTGAAAATCAACAGATGAAAGGTATAGTTTTAGAAAACGATGAAATTCTTTTTTCCGATCACGTCTTTATTGCTCCTGGCAGAGATGGAAGTGAATGGTTAGCCAATCTTTTGAAAGGACAAGGTCTTACTCTAACCAATAACCAAGTAGACATTGGTGTTCGAGTGGAAGTGCCTAATACGGTGATGACAGATATCAATGAACATCTGTATGAAGCAAAACTCATTTATAACACCCCTACTTTTAATAATACTGTCCGAACCTTTTGTTCAAACCCTTCCGGTCGTGTAGTAATTGAAAATCATAGTGGTGTGATGACTGTAAATGGCCATGCTTTTAAAGAAGATTACGAAAAGCAATTTAATACTAATTTAGCCTTGCTTGTTTCCCATCATTTTACAGAGCCATTCAACGAACCGATTCAATATGCCAAATATATTTCTCGTTTGGCCAATATGTTAAGTAATGGGAATGTGATTGTTCAGCGTTTCGGCGATCTTAAGAAAGGCAGACGCTCAACAGAAAAACGAATGAAAAAAGGATTTGTTGAACCAACCTTAAAAACAGCCATTCCAGGTGATTTAGCACTGGTTCTTCCTCATCGCACGGTAACGAGTCTCATTGAAATGATTGAAGCACTAGATAAAGTTTCCCCTGGTTTTGCTAGTGAGCATACACTTTTATATGGAGTTGAAGCAAAATTTTATTCAGCTCGACCAAAGCTAAAGAATACATTTGAAACAGAAATTAAAGGCTTGTATGTGGGTGGCGACGGAGCAGGTGTTACAAGAGGCCTTGCCCAAGCAAGCGCTTGTGGTGTCGTTGTGGCAAGGGATATATTAAAACAAAAATAAGCATCGTTCGTTAAGTCCACTTCTCTTTTGAAGTGGATTTTCCCTGTTGACAGAACACCCGTTAAGCTGTATAATTTTGGCATGCGAACATATATTCCCAATCGGTTTTACTTCCATTTTATCATCTTCTAGGGTACAATATAGTTATATAGCTAATTTTTTGATCGATTTTTGTTAAGAGTTGTACAAGCTTATTCAGTTACATTTTTGAAAAATACATGTTCGTAATAATCTTAAGATGGGGTGTTTACGAATGAACGAAGAAATTTTATTTCAAATCCTTAACGAATTAAAAGAAGTTAAGCAATCCATGGCCACTAAAGAAGAACTTGAATCTTTCAAACAAGCTACTAAGGTTGAATTTGAATCTTTCAGACTAACTACGAAAGACGAACTAAATGCAATCCGTCAATCTATGGCTACCAAAGACGAACTTGAGTCCATCAGACAATCCATGGCCACTAAAGACGAACTTGAGTCCATCAGACAATCTATGGCCACTAAAGACGAACTTGAGTCCATCAGACAATCTATGGCCACTAAAGACGAACTTGAGTCCATCAGACAATCCATGGCCACTAAAGACGAACTTGAGTCCATCAGACAATCTATGGCTACAAAGAAAGATCTTGAGAAAATGGCGACAAAAGAAGACTTTGATGCACTAAAACTTGCTATTTTAGAGCTATCCGCAAACGTTAATCATATCATGGAAAATATGACTACAAAAGAAGATCTTAAATACCTTGAAGCTAAACTAATTGAACATGATAAACAAATTTATAAATTTAAAGACTTTGTTTCATTACTTACTGCAAAATAACCTAAATAAACTAAAAACTATATTTTCTTGTATACTTGACTTTTTATTTTCAATCGTTATAATAAAATAACAATTAACCTAATAAATGCAATTCGATGAAGGAACTAGTATGTTTGTTTCGATTGCTATAGAGAGAAGAACCTTGGCTGCAAGTTCTTCCAATCTACAAACAGAACCCATTCCCGAGAAATCTGTGAGGAACTGATCGTTCCCCTTACGTTACAAGGGTTGAGTGAACACATATGATTTTTTCTATGTGTTAATAAAGGTGGTACCACGGAGTCTTTCGTCCTTTAGGATGAAATGGCTCCTTATTTTTTACCATTAAAAAAGGAGCGTTAGAAATGGAAGACAAAAAGTTTGTTAAAGAAATCCAGAGTAAAGAAGAAGATTATTCCCGCTGGTATTTAGATATTGTGAAAAAGGCAGATTTAATGGATTACGGTCCTGTCAAAGGAACAATGGTGATTAAGCCATATGGTTATGCCATTTGGGAAAATATGCAAAAGGAACTTGACTCTAGAATTAAAGAAACTGGACATGATAATGCCTATTTCCCACTCTTAATCCCTGAATCCTATTTACAAAAAGAAATGAGTCACGTTGAAGGTTTTGCGCCGGAGGTTGCATGGGTTACTCAAGGCGGAAATGAGCCTTTAGAGGAACGCCTTGTGGTTCGTCCAACCTCTGAAACCATTATCTGCTCGATGATGAGCCAATGGATTCAATCTTATCGTGATCTACCTATGAAATTAAACCAATGGGCTAACGTGATGCGCTGGGAGAAAAGTACGAAACCATTTTTACGTACATCTGAATTCTTATGGCAAGAAGGTCATACTGCTCATTCTACAAATGAAGAAGCAGAAGAAGAAGCGTTAACAATGTTAGAAGTATATCGATCTTTTGTTGAAGAAGTCCTTGCTATGCCTGTTATCGTTGGTAAGAAAACTGAAAATGAAAAGTTTGCTGGTGCTGATCATACTTATAGTATCGAGGCTTTAATGAGTGACGGTAAAGCATTACAAGCTGGTACTTCACATAATTTAGGCCAAAATTTCTCTAAAGTATTTGAGATTCAATTTTCCGACCAAAACAATACGTTACAATATGTTTACCAAACCTCATGGGGATCTTCGACTCGAATGATCGGTGGCCTGATTATGACCCATAGTGATGACCGTGGTCTTGCTTTACCTCCTCGTGTCGCACCTATTCAAGTGGTTATCGTACCAATCCTTCGTGGTGATAAAGAGGGAGTAAAAATAAAAGCTCAAGAAATAGCCCAACAATTAAAACAACAAGGTGTACGCGTAAAAGTAGACGACCGTGAAGAATATACACCTGGATGGAAATTCAATGAGTATGAAATGCGTGGCGTACCAATCCGAATCGAACTAGGCCCTAAAGATATTGAGAAAGGACAATTTGTTTTAGCAAGAAGGGACACTGGTGAAAAAGAGTTTCTTCCTCTTGCTAATATTGTTGAAACGATTAAAATTAAGTTAGATCAAATTCAAGAAGATATGTTTAATAAAGCAAAAGCATTTATGGAAACTCATACTTTTGAAGTAAATAGCATTGAGGAAATGAAAGAACAATTGCTAAAAGAAAAAGGCTTTATGCAAAGCTGGTGGTGTGAGGATATCGCTTGTTTAGATAAAATAAAAGAAGAAACCGGAGCAACGGCTCGTAATATCCCATTTAAACAAAGAGAAGGTAGCGGAAAATGTGTGTGCTGTGGAAAAGAAAGTACCACTACTGTTATGTTTGCCCGTGCTTATTAACATGAAAAGAACCTGACAAACGAATTGTCAGGTTCTTGTTTTTATATAGGATTTTCATCTATTTTAAAGAATATTTTTCTAGTATCTTTGAAAAAATAGTATCGTGCTTCAACTAAGAATGAAGGATGTGTTTTAAACTTGTCCTCCCAAAAACCAACTGGAATGACCGTTTTAGCCATTGGGTCCATTCCTCTTATTATGACATTAGGCAATTCTATGTTAATTCCCATATTACCGAAAATGAAATCAGAATTGGACTTATCCCAATTTCAAGTCAGCTTGACAATTACCGTTTTTTCTATAGCGGCAGCGATTACAATACCCATCTTAGGTTATCTATCTGACCGACTTTCTAGAAAAGCAATTATCTTACCGGCTTTATTTCTTTATGGATTGGGTGGATTTTTAGCTGGAGCTGCGGCAGCTTGGTTTACTAAGCCATTTTTTTGGATAGTAATGGGACGCGCTTTACAAGGCATTGGTGCAGCTGGAACGGCTCCAATTGCTATGGCATTAACAGGTGATTTGTTTAAAGGTGGGGCACAGAGCAAAGTACTTGGCCTTGTAGAAGCTTCCAATGGATTTGGAAAGGTTCTATCCCCTATTGTCGGTTCCTTATTAGCTTTAATTTCCTGGTATGCCGTTTTTTGGGCTTTCCCGGCATTTTGCTCTGTTTCTATTCTATTAACCTGGATTTTCATTAGAGAAAATCCCAAAAAACAACCTCCTCCTCCTTTAGGACAGTATGTAAAAGGATTATTTTCTGTCTTTAAACATGAAGGAAGATGGCTATTTGTTACCTACCTAGCAGGTGCTACAGGTCTTTTCACATTGTTTGGAATCCTTTTTTATTTATCGGACACTTTGGAAAAAAAATATCATATTGATGGGGTTATTAAAGGTCTCATTCTTGCTATCCCCTTATTATTTATGATGACGACAGCATATATCACAGGTAGCAAAATTAAGAAAAAATTTTATCTGATGAAGTCTTTAATTATTATCGGATTAATTTTAATGACGATTTCTTTTGCTACGCTTATCTTTTTCACAAAACTCATCCCTTTTATTGCTGTATTAGTGATCAGCAGCGTTGGTACCGGAATGGTTCTCCCCTGTTTAAATAGCTTTATTACAGGTTCTGTGGAAAAAACAAGAAGAGGGTTCGTTACCTCTTTATATGGATCAGTTCGCTTCTTAGGAGTTGCTTTTGGCCCTCCAGTTTTTGGTTGGTTGATGGAATGGTCAAGAACAGGGATGTTTTTAAGTACAGCAGGTTTAACATTCATCGTTGCTATTTTATCTTTGGCCATGATTCATGTAAAACCACAATCCCCTTCATCAGAAGAGATTGAAAGCTTGTTTCAAAAATTAAAAATTCATTTTGAATAAAAAATAAGGTAAGAAATACACTACCAAAAGTCGCTGCTTATGGAATATACAAACTCCCAATAAACTTGCAATAGAAAAAGGAGGAAAATATTTTGCAAATCTATTTCTCCCCAGAATTGATTGCACAAGATACCCAAATTTTAAATATCGTAGACCAAAACCAAAAAGCGGTGGGATTTGTAACCATCATTTTCAACCAAAACAAAATTTACGTTCATGGAAACCTTGAAGAAGGTGGGGTTGAAGGAGATTTTAAGGATCTGATTAAGCCTTACTTAGGAGGGCTAAAAAAGGTAAAGTCAGAGGCTGATATTTATGCTTACTTATCAGTTGGAGGAAAAAAAATCCAATTGGAAGAAAATTAAAAAACACTTCCCAAAAAATAGGCACACTCCTGCTTTTCTAGGTGAATATCCTATCCCTGAACAGTATATGGGGGTGTAACAATGGATATTTTTCTACAACTTTTTGAACCAGTAAATCTTTTTGTCATGGCAATCGGTGTTTTGCTTGGCATCATTATTGGTGCTCTACCAGGGCTTACTCCAACAATGGGTGTGGCGATGGCGATTCCCTTTACATTCTCTTTGCCTGCTGAATATGGGCTGCTTTTATTAGGTGGCATATACAGTGGTGCCGTGTATGGTGGTTCTATTCCTGCCATCTTGTTTAATATTCCCGGTGCTCCTGCTTCTGTTGCCACAACCTTTGAAGGATACCCAATGGCACAAAAAGGTGAAGCGAAAAAAGCACTAGAGCTTTCTACAATTTCCTCGACAATAGGTGGAATACTGGGAATGCTCCTTTTATTGTATTTCGCACCTGTTTTCTCTGATTTTTCCTTACGTTTTGGAGCCACTGAAAATTTTTGGATCGCCATTTTTGGAATTACCATCATTGCAGTGATTTCTGATGGTTCAAGTATTAAAAATATGATCGGCGGTGCGGTTGGGATTCTCATTTCTATGATTGGGATTCATTCAATGACTGGAATGCCTCGTTTTACGTTTGGAATGAGTTCTTTTGTAGGAGGGTTAAATGTCGTTTCCGTTTTGATTGGACTCTTCGCCTTTCCTCAAGCATTGCGCTTAATTGAAAACTTGAGAAATCATCAACAAGGAAGCCAAATTTATCGATATTCTAGTTCAAAAAAAACTTCGCTTCTTTCTTCTTTTGCCGATGTCTTTAAAAACCTTAAAGCATTGTCACTAGGAAGCATTGTAGGGCTGATTGTTGGCGTTGCTCCAGGTGCAGGTGGAAATGTTGCTAGCATTATGGCTTATAATGAACTAAAGCGATTCTCGAAAAATAAAGAAGCCTTTGGCAAAGGAAATAAAGAAGGTATTATCGCATCGGAAAGTGCCAATAACGCTGAAGTTGGCGGTGCACTGATCCCCTTATTGACATTAGGGATTCCCGGATCACCCACATCAGCCATTTTTTTAGGTGGATTAATGATCCATGGAATTTGGCCTGGTCGGGATTTATTCGTCCAACATGCAGAGGTTGCTAATCTATTCCTTTATGGCATGTTAGTGATTCAAATTCTTCTCTTGTTGATTGGGTTGATTGCAATTCGTTACTTGAGCAAGTTAGTGAACGTCCCCAATTATTTTATGGCCCCGGTGATTATCTCTTTCTCCATCATTGGCGCCTACACAACGCAAAATAACACCTTCGATATTTATTCTATGGTGATCATTGGGATCTTCATGTATCTCTTTCAAAAATTCGATTTTTCCCCTGCTCCAGTTGCTTTAGGATTTATCTTGGGGCCTATTGCAGAAGAGGGACTTCTACAAGGCATAGCCTTAGGGGAATCCGATGGATCTATTTTTCACTATTTCACCACAGGAATTTATAATTGGATACTCATTTCCCTCACCATCTTAACCATATCCTATTCCTTATGGCAATCTTTTAAGAAAAAAGATCGTATAAAGGAAAAAAGAGACATTTCCTTTTCACTGCATTCACTTCTTACCTGGCAAGGAATTTCATGGTTAATTTTTAGCGTACTCACATTAGTTGCTATTTACAATGTTAGGTCATTAGCTTTTGAAATGAAGCTCTTCCCACTGATTACACTATCTTTACTGCTTCTTTTTAATATGATTCAGATTGTGAAATTGATCTTAAACTCTCATATCAAAAGGATAACCGATCATGAGCGAACCCCATTAAATACCATCTATTTTTTAACGTTTATTTCTGTCATTAGCTTATTAACGGATATTTTAGGTTTCTATACTCAAGTCTTAATTTTAATGATTTCTGTTCCATTTTATGTATATTTACAAAGAAAAAGAATTGCCAATCTCTATCAGATTATGTTTATCTCTACTTCCTTTACTCTAATCATGTATCTGGTTTTTTCAGGTTTGATCAAAGTACCTCTCCCTAGTGGCTTGGCACTAAACTTATTAAACTTCTTTTTAAGGTAAGTGAAAACCCACAAAAGCAATGACTTCCTTCGAACATATTTCGATTATTTTTGTGGGAACCCACGAGTATTGAAAAAAAAAAAGAGGAAAGTAATGATTGATCTTTCCTCTTTTTATTTCTTACTACTCATTGATATTAACGCTTTTGATTAATTTTTCATAAAGGCCTTTTCTCATTTCAAATTCTTTCTTCACTTCTTCATGGTTTAAAATCAATAAATCAGCGCCGGCCTTTTTCATATCCTCTAAGAAATTAGGGTCTTTCATGATTTGCAAAAATCCTTCTTCTAGTTTTTTAATGATCTCTTCTGGTGTACCTTTTCGTGCAGCAATCCCTCTGTCTGTACTTATGATCACTTCTGGATAACCTAATTCAGTAAAAGTAGGAACATTAGAAACTAATGGATGCCGTTCTTTTGTTGCAATCGCTAAAATTCGTACTTGATCCCCTAGACGATACATATCCGATAAGTTGCCAGATACTAAATCCGTTTGTTTTCCTAGTAACGCTGCAATCGATTCCGAAGCACCTTTATAGGGAATATCTTTTAAATCAATGGATGCAGATTTTTCTAATAATAACATTCCCATATGTTGCCCTACAAATTTTCCCGCCGTTCCTACTGTAAGAACCCCTGGAGATTTTTGTGCTTTTTCGATCAGATCTTTAAGATCCTTGATTGGACTATCTGGCGTTACGACAAAAACCGTTGGATCTTGGCCCCAGTTAATAATTGGCTCAAAATCATCTACTGAAAAAGCCGTTTGACCAACAAGAGGTTGAGTAATGATATGGGGTAAATTATAGGCTGTTAAGGTATATCCATCTGGTGAAACGGTTGAGAAGGAATTCCAACCGACAGATCCTCCACCTCCCGGTTTATTTACGATCACTAATTCTTGCCCTAAATATTTACTTGCATATTTGGAAATGATTCTCGCTTGAGTATCTGTTGCAGCACCAGGTGTGAAAGAAACAATCAATTGAATCGGCTTATTTGGAAAATTATCTACGGTACCATTTGAATTAGAGCATCCACTAACGATTGTAAGGACCAGTATCAAAACAATAGAAATCATAAACAGTTTGAACTTCACATATCAACACCTCTTCTTTAATGTGTCAAATGGTTTGTATATTCCAAAAGCAGTGGCTTTAGGAATATACAAACTTATTACATCCTATGATATGTATCCGCCCATTTTTTGGTGTTATTTCTTACGAATATTTATAGATTGAATCACTACAACATTAGGATGAAGGGTGAAATGATAAATAAAATCAACGATTTTCCCTACAATCCATTGGGAAAGAATCGCCTGAATAATGATTTGCCAAGCAATAATGGATGCGGTAAGAAGAAAGATCGATCCATTGATCCAAAAAAGCGGTTTTCCTGGCGTTGTGTTCCTATATTTTGCGATAATTAAAGCAAGAACACCTACACCACCATTAGAAACTCCTTGTCTTAACAAAATCCCTACACCAAACCCTAAGATGATGGATCCAATGAAAAGATCACCCCAAACATTGGTATATTCCCTTAACCATGGTGCATCAAATAGATGAATGGTTAAAGATGCTACTGAAATGCTGTATATGGTACCAATCGCACTAGAACTCCCTAACCATTTTATCCCTGCAAGGAGCATTGAAAAATTAACAAACCATAAAGCAAATCCTACAGGAACTTGAAACAAATAATTGAGTAGAACTGCTAACCCCCCTGCCCCTCCGGATGGAATGTTATTTGGAAATAGAAAAACATCCATCGCGATTCCTTGGATGATCGCCCCAATCGTTATTATAGTATAAGTTTTCATAGCTTTTTCCTCATTTTCTTTTAATGGTAAAGAAAGTCCTTTGGTTCAATATCCATTCTATGTAGACAAGGGGACTACCATAACCTTTAGCGTTTAAAAAAAAATACCCTAAGAAGTTAGGGTAAAAAGATTCTATAATTATTTTTACAATGGACTCAATAAACTCAGAAATTAAGAGATAAACTCCCCTTTTAGCACTTGAACTACTAAATCCCCCATTTCTTTTGTTCCTGTAAGTTTAGTGGATTCTATTTTATTTGTAGCTAAGTCTTTTGTACGATAACCTGCATCAAGCACTTGCTGTACTGCTTTCTCAATCTGTTCTGCTTCTTGATCCATATTGAACGAGTATTTAAGCATCATGGCAACCGATAAAATGGTAGCTAATGGATTCGCTAGTCCTTGGCCGGCAATGTCAGGTGCAGAACCATGAATCGGCTCATACATGGCCACTTTTTCTGTACCAATACTTGCGGATGGTAACATTCCAATTGAACCTGTTAACATGGCTGCTTCATCACTCAAAATATCCCCAAACATATTCTCTGTCACGATCACATCAAATTGTTTTGGATAACGAACAAGCTGCATCGCACAGTTGTCGACTAACATATGATTTAACTCTACCTCTGGATAGTCTGCTGCAACCTTCTCAACTACTTTTCTCCAAACGCGAGAAGATTCGAGAACATTTGCTTTATCAACAGAGGTTAATACTTTTCGACGCTTCATTGCAGTTTCAAAGCCAAGGCGAACAATTCTCTCTATCTCTTCCTCTGTATAAGTAAGAGAATCGGTAACTCGTATTCCTCTCTCAGTCATTTCTTGTGTTTTCTCACCAAAATAAATTCCTCCAGTGAGTTCACGAATCACAAGTAAGTCCACATCTTGAATCACTTCGGGTTTTAAGGTAGACGCATCAATTAATGATTCATGTGTTTTCACAGGTCGTAAATTGCTATAGAGTTGCAATTCTTTACGAATTCCTAAGAGAGCCTTCTCTGGTCTTAATTCCCCAGGAAGATTATCCCACTTTGGTCCACCAACCGCACCTAATAATACAGCATCACTTTTCAAACAAGCTTCTAATGTCTCTGGTGGTAATGGATTCCCAGTCTGATCAATCGCAATCCCACCTACCAAATATTCCTCTAATTCAAACTGAACTCCACTTTGCTCTTCGATTGTTTTTAATACTTTTAGCGCTTCTACCATAATCTCTGGTCCGATTCCATCTCCAGGCAATACTGCGATTTTAGGCATTCATAATCCTCCTTTTCACGTAGGAAATCAATCCACCAGCATTGATTAATTCTTGCATAAATTCAGGAAAAGGTGTAGAAGAATAGCTTTTTCCCTTTGTTACATTTTGAATCAGTCCTGTCTCAACCTCAATTACAAACTGATCCCCTTCTTCTGCTTCTTTGGCTGCTTCAGGTGACTCTAATATCGGTAAGCCTATATTGATCGCATTGCGATAAAAGATTCGTGCAAAGGATTCTGCAACCACACAGGAAATTCCTGCAGCTTTAATTGAAATCGGAGCATGTTCTCTAGAACTACCGCAACCAAAGTTTTTGCCAGCCACAAGAATATCCCCTTGTTTTACTTTTTGCGAAAAGGTGGCATCTGCATCCTCCATACAATGAAGAGCTAGCTCTTCAGGTGAAGTTGAATTTAAATATCTAGCAGGGATAATGACATCAGTATCTACATCATCTCCGAATTTCCACACGTTTCCTTCCAATCGCATTTAGGCCACCTCCCCTGGTTTTATAACTTCTTCTGGACTAGCAATTCTTCCTTTCACTGCCGAAGCTGCTGCCACATAAGGACTTGCTAAATATACCTCAGATTCAGGATGTCCCATCCTTCCGACAAAGTTCCGATTTGTTGTAGAGATCGCTCGCTCCCCTTTTGCTAGAATTCCCATGTGACCACCTAAACAGGGTCCACAGGTTGGGGTGCTAACAGCAGCACCAGCAGTAATAAAGATTTCAATTAATCCTTCTTTCATCGCTTGAAGGTAAATATTTTGGCTTCCAGGGAAGACGATTAAACGTACATTTGGGTTCACCTTCTGCCCTTTTAGTACCTGTGCAGCAGCACGTAAATCTTCTAATCTACCATTTGTACAAGAACCAATCACCACTTGATCCACCCAGATTTCCCCTACTTCACTAATCGGATGAGTATTTTCTGGTAAATGCGGGAAGGCAATCGTTGGTTCGATTTTAGATACATCGAAATCGTACTCTTCAACATATTTCGCATCGACATCACTATAGAACAATTTGAATGGTCGTTTAGCTCGATCTCTTACATAATGAAGAGTCACCTCGTCAGGTTCAATCAATCCTACTTTTGCCCCTGCTTCAATCGCCATATTAGACATGGTAAAGCGATTATCCATCGAAAGCTTTCGAATGGTCTCCCCTACAAATTCCATTGCTTGATATCTAGCACCATCTACGCCTATTTTCCCTATGGTGTGTAAAATTAAATCCTTTCCTCCAACAAATGGATTAAGTTTTCCATGGTAATGGAATTTGATCGTTTCAGGAACTTTGAACCATGTTTCCCCTGTGGCCATAGCTGCAGCCATATCTGTACTTCCTACACCAGTGGCAAAAGCACCTAATGCCCCGTATGTACAGGTATGGGAGTCAGCCCCAATTACAATGTCCCCAGGAAGGACGAGGCCTTTTTCAGGTAAAATAACATGTTCAATCCCCATTTCACCAATCTCGAAATAGTTCTTAATTTGTTTATCATAAGCAAAATCGCGCATTTGCTTAGATAATTCTGCTGATTTTATATCTTTGGCTGGAACAAAATGATCGGGTACAAGCACCACTTTCTCCTTATCAAAGACTTCGTTTACACCTAATTTATTAAATTCCTGAATAGCTACAGGTGCTGTGACATCATTTCCTAATACAACATCTGTTTTTACTTTGATGAGTTGCCCTGGTTCTACTT
Organism: Tepidibacillus sp. HK-1; assembly: GCF_001748485.2. Classification (NCBI taxonomy): domain Bacteria; kingdom Bacillati; phylum Bacillota; class Bacilli; order Caryophanales; family Bacillaceae; genus Tepidibacillus; species Tepidibacillus sp. HK-1. Next base: position 90,995 of record NZ_BDGM02000003.1, read on the forward strand.
CTTTCAAGCCAGCTCCATTTGCCAATAACTTTTCTGCTAATGTCATCCCCATCTTTATCTCTCCTATCCATAGTGTTTTTATCCGATTTCTCTTTGAGCAACATTTAGATAGTCCAATCGACCTTTTTTGTGAATGGCACGATTCATGGCATCAATATATGCTTTAGCACTTGCCTCCACGATATTGGTTGACATGCCTCGACCAGAAAAAAGTTCACCTTGATATTCTACTTTGATATGAACACTTCCAACTGCATCTCTTCCGTAGCCCACAGACTTAATTTGATAATCTTTTAAATGAATGGTAAGTTCAGATACACGATCAATAGCGTTATAGACTGCATCGATAAGTCCATCTCCGCGAGCTGCTTCCTCCTTATATTCGCCATTAGGTAGCTTAACACGCACCATTGCTGTAGAAACGGCAGTATCGCCTGCAATGTGAAGATAATCTAACTGATACTCTTCCTCTTTTTTGCTTTCTTTTAATTGTTGTTCATCGATAATCATCATTAAATCATCATCGATAATCTCTTTCTTTTTCATCGTGAGCTCCTTAAATTTTTGAAAAGCTACATTTACTTGCTCATCCGTTAAAGTAAAACCAAGCGCAACCAATCTTTCTCTAAAAGCATGACGGCCAGAATGTTTTCCTAAAACGAGTTTATTACTTGGAAATCCAACAACCTCTGGTCGAATAATTTCATAGGTTAATCTTTCTTTTAGTATTCCATCTTGGTGAATTCCAGATTCATGTGCAAAGGCATTTGCACCAACAATCGCTTTGTTTCCTGGAACGATCATTCCTGTAAGTTTACTTACTAATTTACTAGAACGTGCAATTTGTTCTAATTGCATATTGGTGGTTGCGTTAAAATAATCCTTCCTAGTGTATAAAGCAGTAGCCACTTCTTCTAGTGCGGCATTTCCTGCCCTTTCACCAATTCCATTGATCGTTCCTTCGATTTGATCAGCTCCATTTTCAATTGCTGCTAGGGTATTGGCAACAGCTAGCCCTAAATCATCATGACAATGGGCACTAAACCATACTCGATCACTGTTAGGAACCTTTTCCTTAAGATATTTGAACATGGCTCCATACTCATTTGGCATCATGTATCCTACTGTATCAGGAATATTGACAATCGTTACCCCTGCATCAATAATGGCTTTAGTAAATCTAGCTAAAAACTCTAATTCACTTCTTCCAGCATCTTCAGCAGAAAATTGCACATTTTGGAAATATCGCTTTGCGTATTTCACCATCTCAACAGCTGTCTCTAATACCTCATCAGGAGATTTACGCAATTTATATTGCATATGGATAGGCGAGGTGGCAATAAACATATGAATTCTCGCATCTTCTGCATGTTTAATTGCCTCATAAACAGAGTCAATATCTGTCTTTGTCGCCCTTGCAAAACCAACAATCGTTGCTCCTTTAACCTCATCTGCGATTTTTTTTACAGCTTGAAAATCTCCTGGTGATGCAATAGGAAACCCTGCCTCTATTGCATCAACCCCTAATCGAACCAACTGTTTGGCAATCTCCTTTTTCTCACTTTCATTCAAATTAACACCTGCTGATTGCTCTCCATCCCTTAATGTTGTATCAAGCACCTTAACCTTTCGCATTTGAGGTCCCCCATTTCCCATTTTATTTTTTCACCTTGACAAAAGGCATCATTTCTCGTAGCTTTGTTCCTACCTGTTCAATCATATGTTCCTGTTCCTTGCGATTGATCGCATTAAAAACTGGTCTTCCCACCTGATTTTCCAAAATCCAACTCTTTGCAAACTCCCCATTTTGGATTTCGCTTAATACCTTTTTCATTTCTTTTCTAGTCTCTTCAGTAATAATCCGTTTTCCTGTCATGAAATCTCCATATTGTGCTGTATCGCTAATGGAATAACGCATATAGCTAAGTCCGCCTTCATACATCAAATCAACAATCAGCTTTAATTCATGCAAACATTCAAAATAGGCAATTTCTGGCTGGTATCCTGCATCTGTTAAGGTATCAAAACCTGCTTTGACTAATTCAGTAACTCCACCACATAATACCGCTTGTTCTCCAAAAAGGTCTGTTTCTGTTTCTTCTTTAAACGTGGTTTCAATTACTCCTGCTCTGGTACAACCAATTCCTTTGGCATAAGCTAAAGCAACTTCCTTCGCTTGCCCTGAGGCATCTTGATAAACAGCTAGTAATCCAGGAACTCCAGCGCCTTGTTCATAGGTTCGACGTACCAGATGGCCTGGGCTTTTTGGTGCCACCATAATAACATCATGTTCTGAAGATGGCACAATTTGGCCGTAATGAATATTAAACCCGTGGGAAAAAACCAAAGTTGCGCCTGGTTTCAAGTTAGGCTCTACCTCTTCTTTGTACACGAAAGCTTGACGTTCATCTGGAAGCAGAATCTGGACAAGATCTGCTAAGGCTACCGCATCACTAACCGTATAAACTTCAAATCCATCTTTCTCTGCCTGTGTCCATGATTTACCTTTCCTTAAACCAATCACAACGTGAAATCCACTATCCCGTAAATTTTGTGCTTGTGCATGACCTTGACTACCATAGCCAATCACCGCAATTGTTTTCCCTTGTAAAACTTCCAAATTAGCATCTTGATCATAGTACATTTTCATCGTTTTTTCTCCTCCTAGGTATTTAATATTTTTAATATTCAGATAATGTAAATTGTAAGTATATATCTTTCATATGGATATTTTCCTTTTAACCTCTTTGAATTGCAGCAAATCCTGTACGTACCAAATCTTTAATTCCATACGGACGAAGCAATTCAATCATGGCGTTCAATTTATCTTCATCCCCTGTTGCCTGAATGGTAATCGTATTATGAGATACATCTACAACTGTTGTTCGAAATGGCTCAACTAAATTGGTAATTTCTGGCAATGAAGCAGGATTTGCTCTCACTTTTACCATGACCAATTCCCTTGTCACAATCGGTTCATTCGTAATATCCATCACCTTATGAACATCAATTTGCTTATGCAACTGTTTCTTCACTTGTTCAACCAATGATTGATCGCCATGGACTACAATCGTCATTCGGGATAAGCCTATTCCTTCTGTCCTTCCAACAGTAATCGAATCGATATTAAACCCCCTTCGGTTAAACATCCCTGCAATTCTTGTTAACACACCAGCTTGATCATTGACGATAATCGATAAAGTATGCTTCATTAGAAATCATCCCCTTCCATCGCTTCATCCAAAGAAGCTCCAGCAGGAACAAATGGAAAAACATTTTCTTCATTTTCAACTATAAAATTCATCACAACAGGTCCAGGATGGTTGAATGCTTTTTCAATCACTTCAGTTACTTCTTCTTTCTTCGTTGCCTTCAATCCGAGAATCCCATAAGCATCTGCAAGTTTAACAAAATCTGGATTCGTAATGGTTGTAGAAGAATAACGTCGTTCATTAAATAGCTCTTGCCATTGCCGTACCATGCCTAAAAAAGAATTATTCATAATCGCTAACTTAATCGGGATATTTTCTTGTGCAACTGTCGCCAACTCTTGAATATTCATTTGAATGCTTCCATCACCTGAAATACAAATCACTTGTTTATCTGGATGAGCTAACTGGGCACCGATTGCTGCAGGTAAACCAAACCCCATCGTTCCAAGACCACCTGAAGTTAATAGGGTTCTAGGTTTTTCAAATTTAAAAAATTGTGCCGTCCACATTTGATGTTGCCCAACATCGGTAGAAACGATTGCATCCTGACTCGCAAAATCGGATAATCGTTCAATGACATATTGAGTTTTTATTCGTTCTTTAGAATCCCTGTATCTTACTGGTTTTTCCTTTTTTAATTGTTGTAGATGTTCGATCCAATCGTTATGATGAAGGTGTTTTGTTTCTTTGACCAATTTTTGTAGTACACGTTTTACATCACCAACTAGTGGTAAATGTGCAGTAACCACTTTGCCAACTTCTGCTGGATCAATATCGACATGAATCAGTTTTGCTTTTGGTGCAAATCTTTCAATTTTTCCTGTCACACGATCGCTAAATCTCATACCAAAAGCAATGAGTAAATCCGCATTTTGAATCGCATGATTGGCAGTTACGGTTCCATGCATTCCAGGCATCCCTAACCATAGAGGATGGCTTGCAGGAAACCCTCCTATTCCCATCAGTGTGGTGGTTACAGGAATCTGTAATTTTTCCGCAAATTGAAGCAGTTCCTTAGAAGCATTGGAAAGAATGACTCCCCCACCAGCTAGGATAAGTGGCCTTTTCGCTTGTTGAATCGTTTTGATTACTTTCGTCACTTGACTTGGATTTGGATCAACTGTAGGTTGGTAGCTAGGAATATGAACCGTTTCTGGATAAACAAATGGTGCTGACTGAACAGAAATATCTTTTGGGATGTCGATTAAAACAGGACCTGGACGACCTGTCCTAGCAATGTAAAAAGCTTCTTTTAAGATTTTCGGTAAATCTTCTATTCTTTGTACTAAGTAGTTGTGCTTGGTTATTGGCATCGTAATCCCTGTAATATCTGCTTCTTGAAAAGCATCTGTTCCAATGTATGAGGTTGGAACCTGACCAGTAATTACGACAAGTGGAATAGAATCCATAAATGCGTTTGTAATTCCTGTTACTAAATTAGTGGCACCAGGTCCAGAGGTGGCTATACAAACCCCAACTTTTCCCGTTGCCCTCGCATAACCATCGGCTGCATGGATCGCACCTTGTTCATGCCGGGAAAGGACATGCTTTAAACCAGAATCATACAATGCATCATAAATGGGAATAACCGCCCCACCAGGATAGCCAAACAGGACATCAACTCCTTCTTGTTTTAAACACTCAACTACCATCTCCGCACCCGTTTTCATCACGATTACCGGTTCCTCTACCAATTGCTCCTCTACATGCTGATAGGCTTCTGCTCGCATTTTCTCTCCACCTTTCTCTCCATTTTTAATAAAGAAACTAAACCTCTCTTTCCCATATTCCTGACCCCCGCAAAAGTAATCGGAGTTCGCTCCGAAGATAGTTGTCACTTTTATGGGAAATTTTAATACTTCCAAACTGCCCCTGTATTTGCTGATGTGACGTATTGTGCGTAGCGTTTTAAATATCCTTTTAAGTCCTTCTTGACATATGGGTTTTCTTTTAAACGATTCAATCGACTTTCCATTTCTTCTTCACTTAATTCAACTTCAATTTTTCGGGCTGGAATGTCGACGGAAATGATGTCACCTTCTTCAACTGCTGCAATTGGACCAAAGGCAGCTGCTTCCGGTGAAACATGGCCAATCGATGCACCGCGTGTTGCTCCTGAAAACCGTCCATCCGTAATCAAGGCGACACTTGAATCTAATCCCATACCTGCCAAGGCAGAAGTAGGAGTTAACATTTCTCTCATGCCTGGACCCCCTTTTGGGCCTTCGTAACGGATGACAACGACATCCCCTGAATGGATTTTTCCACCCATAATTGCTTCTACTGCTTCTTCTTCCCCGTTAAATACTCTTGCTGGACCTTGATGAACTAACATTTCTGGTGCAACAGCTCCTTGTTTTACAACTGCCCCATTTGGAGCTAGATTACCAAAAAGAAGGGCCAATCCTCCTGTTTGTGAATAAGGATCTTCTACAGATCGGATGACATCTTTATTTTTTACCTCCATCTTCGAAATCGTTTCTTCTAAGGTTTTTCCTGATACAGTAAGCACTTCTTTATTTAAATACCCATGATCCATCAATTCTTTCATCACTGCAGATACCCCACCAGCCCGGTCTAAGACTTCCACATGATTAGAACCAGCAGGACTTAATTTGCAAAGTTGCGGGGTTTCAGCAGAAATTTGGTTAATTTCTTCTAGGGTGAGCTTTACTCCCATTTCATGGGCAATCGCTAACACATGAAGAACTGTATTGGATGACCCTCCCAAAGCCATATCTACTTTTAATGCATTTTCAAATGCTGCTTTGGTCATTATCTGACTTGGACGAATGTCTTTTTCTACTAATTCCATGATTTTCATCCCAGCGTATTTGGCTAACCGATCTCTTGCTGCCATCACAGCTGGAATCGTTCCATTTCCAGGTAACGCCATTCCAAGGGCTTCTGTTAAACAATTCATTGAATTTGCTGTAAACATTCCTGAACAGCTACCACCACCTGGGCATGCACTTTCTTCTAAAATCTGTAATTCTTCTTCTGACATTTTACCTGCTTTTACTGCGCCAACCGCTTCAAAAACAGTAGATAAGTCTACATATTGTTCTCCAACTTGGCCAGCTAACATCGCGCCACCGCTTAAAATGATGGAAGGAAGGTTTAATCTTGCTGCAGCCATTAACATACCTGGAACCACTTTATCACAGTTTGGCATTAAAACTAGACCATCGAATTGATGCGCAGACACTACTGTTTCAACACTATCTGTAATCAATTCACGACTGGCTAAAGAATACTGCATTCCCGTATGGTTCATCGCAATCCCATCACATACGGCAATCGTATTCACTTCAAATGGAGTACCGCCCGCCATTCTAATTCCTGCTTTCACTTCTTCAGCTAACCGACGTAAATGTTTGTGACCGGGCACGATCTCACTAAAGGAATTCACTACACCAATCAGTGGTTGTTGTAGCTCTTCATCGGTAATCCCCATTGCTTTAAACAAAGCTCTGTGTGGTGCTCTTTCAATTCCTTTTGTTACTTTATGTGAATTCATCTGTTTTCTTCCTCCCTCGCTTTAGTTTGTTTAGCTTGTATATTCCATCATTGCTTTTGGAATATACAAAAAAGACTCCATTCCAAATGACATGAATTTTCACATCATTTGGGACGAAGTCTTCGTGGTACCACCCATCTTCGCTTTCCTTTTCACAAAGGAAAACCTCGATACGTGCAGTAAAAGATTGCACGTCATGGCGTAACGGCCAAGGCCGAACTTTATTACTGTGATCTATATCGATCAGTTCACAAAGTTGATTCAAAGGTGAGTTCGCAAAGGGGTTACGGCTAAGATCTCAGCTTTCCTTAGCTCTCTGAACATAACGGTTTCCTTTGTTACTTGTCCTTATCATCATCTTTTTACGTATTGCTTAACAACTGCTTTAATTTTTTAAAGTGTTATTGGAATTATAATGCCGTAAAATTTACATGTCAATTGCTTTTTTTCTGAATTTTCGTTCTTGTAAATTTTTGAAAACGCTTAACCAATTGCCATTATTGGACTTTTTGGTTTAAAATTTTTTTTTAAAATTTATTTTTGATTTAGGTAAAAAAACTTTGAAAACGCTTTATTTTAGCCTGTTTTACGTTATGCCAAATCAAAATGCTCCTACCTAGGTAGAAGCATTTTTTCCCTTTTTATTTATTTTTTTTAATCTTATCTAATTTTCATTTTTAAGTTCTCGAATCAGATTTTTTATATCTTCAGGTATAGGGGCTTCAATCTCAATTTTTTCGTGAAGAAATGGATGATTAAAGCTTAACTTTACTCCATGTAAAGCTTGGCGATTGATTCCCTTTTTCAACCCCCCATAAAGAGTATCCCCAAACAATGGGTGGCCAATATACTCAAGATGAACACGAATTTGATGAGTTCTTCCTGTATCTAGTTGAAGTTTAACCATTGATGCATGTTCAAAGGTTTCGATCACCTGGTAATGAGTGATTGCAGTGTCACCACCCGTTGATACTCTGCGACGTGTAGGATGATGACGATCTCTCCCTATAGGCAGATCAATGGTTCCTTTAGGAGGATTAGGAATTCCTGAGATAATGGCTAAGTACTCCCTCTTAATTTTCCGTTCCCTTAAGTCTTCATCTAAAATCGCTTGAGCTAAAGCATGCTTCGCCACTAAGATTGCTCCTGTCGTATCCTTGTCCAAACGATGAATATGCCTTACTTTGGTTTGCAAACCTTGCGTTTGGTAATAAAAAGCAATTGCATGAGCCAATGTTCCTTTTTGGCTTGGATCTGTTGGATGAACAGAAATTCCACTTTGTTTGTTCACAACTAAAACATGATCGTCTTCGTAGAGAATGTCGATTGGAATTGGCTCTGGTTCTAGCCCGTAATTCTCTCGTTCAAAAACTTTTATCTGAAGCCGATCCCCTGGTTTTAGTCTGTAAGCTAGAAAGCTCTTTTTTCCGTTCACCTGAATACCATTTCGATGTGTTAATTTTTGAACCATTCTTCCAGAGATTTGTAAGTTGGTTTTACACACTTCTTCGATCGTTTTCCCATGCTCTTGATTAGAAACGCGAAATTCCAACCATTCGCCTTTTCGTTGAATTGCCGACATTCTATAACAACATCCTCATCTATTTTTCTAACCATTCTGTATGGAAGGTACCCTCTTTATCGATTCGTTGATAGGTATGAGCTCCAAAATAATCCCTTTGGGCTTGAATTAAATTAGCTGGTAGTCTCTCAGTTCTGTAGCTGTCATAATAAGCGATTGCGCTCGCAAAACCTGGTGCGGGAATTCCATTTAATACAGCAATCGATACCACTTTTCTTAAAGAATCTTGATAACTCTCAAGGATCTTTTGAAAATAAGGAGCCAATAATAAATTTTCTAATTGTGGATTCTGATCAAATGCATCTTTTATATTCTGTAAGAATTTCGCCCGAATAATGCAACCACCGCGCCAGCCCATAGCGATTTCTCCAAATTTTAAATTCCAATCATATTCTTTAGACGCGGCTTTTAATTGGGCAAAACCTTGTGCGTAAGAAATAATTTTGCTTGCATATAAAGCTCTTCTAATGTCTTCAATCCATTGCGTTTTATCTTCTGATAACGGTTCTCTCTTTGGACCATTTAAAATTTTACTAGCCTTGATACGTTCATCTTTAAGTGCTGAAATAAAACGAGCAAATACAGACTCTGTAATGACTGGAAGGGGAACTCCTAAATCAAGAGCACCTTGACTTGTCCATTTCCCTGTTCCTTTTTGTCCTGCTGCATCCATAATCACATCTACTAGGGGTTTACCTGTTTCTTCGTCGATTTTGGTGAAAATATCTGCTGTGATTTCAATCAGATAACTATCTAACTCTCCTTGCTTCCACTCAGAAAATACTTGATGCAGTTCGTTTGCATCTAATTGTAAAAGTTCTTTTAATAAATGATAAGATTCACTAATCAGTTGCATATCACCATATTCAATTCCATTATGCACCATTTTTACATAATGACCTGCACCGTTAGGGCCAATATAAGAACAACAAGGTTGGCCATCCACTTCTGCAGCGATGCTAGTTAACATAGTCTCTACTAATTTATAGGCATCTTCTTGCCCCCCTGGCATAATTGCAGGGCCTTTTAATGCCCCTTCTTCTCCACCGGAAATACCTGCGCCAATAAAGCGTATTCCTGCTGCTTCTAACTCTTTATTTCGTCTAATGGTATCCATAAAATAGGCATTTCCACCGTCAATCAGAATGTCCCCTTTTTCTAGATGGGGCTTTAGTTGATTGATCGTTGCATCAGTTGGTTCTCCTGCCTTGACCATAATGATGATTTTTCTTGGTTTTTCTAAGGATTCAATAAATTCTTCAATACTATATGTACCAATAAGGTTCTTTCCTTTTGCCTCTTTGACTAATTCATCTGTTTTTTCACGAGAACGATTATATACAGATACGGAAAATCCTTTGCTCTCAATATTTAAGGCTAGATTCTTGCCCATAACGGCAAGACCTACCACACCAATTTGCTGTTTTGCCATTTGCTTGCTCACCTTTCTTTATCAACTTTTTCCTATTTTGTAGGCTACCCTTCAACATGAAATGTATTCCATTTTTATAAACCCTATTTTATACTATCTCTTTTCATCCTTGGTTTCAATTGGGCAAGTATTTAATCTAACCAAAAAAAAAGGATGGCCCCAATCAGCTAAAGTAGGTAGCACATCCTTCCGGGAGGGGCAACCTGTCCTTGTCCCTTCCCTTCTCTATTCTTATTATACAATATTAAAATTATGCATAAAAGTTTTTGAAGAAAAGATTTCAAAAACGGCTCAACACAAAAAAAAGAAACCCTCTTTATGAATAGAACGGATAAAGCAGCATGCTGATAAGCGTGCCACTTTATATGACGAAAATTAAATCCAACTAGTTTGTCTTAAATTTATATTTTGTAACAGATCGATATATTTCATCTTTCTCAACTATTGTTGATGGAAAATTGGGATGATGAATAGCATCTGGTAGACCTTGTGTTTCAAGACATAAACCAAGATAACGTTGCGCTTTTACACCTCGTATTGTAAAATCTTCAGATAATTGATTACCAGTATAAAGGACAACCCCCGGTTGATCTGTTTCAATGATTAAAGCCCTACCACTTTCAGTATCCTGTAAATATATTTCATCATTATTATTTTCTGATAATAGGAATGGATGGTCATAACCATTTCCGGCTAATACATTTTGCTGATCTTTTGATACAACTCCATCCCGTATTTTTCGTCCTGTTCTAAAATCAAAAACTGTATTTTCTACAGAGAGTATCTGTCCAGTAGGTAGCAACTGTTCATCCAATTCAAGAAACCGATCACTTTTCAATGTTAATACATGATTAAGAATGTTTCTTTTTAGATTCCCGCTTAAATTAAAGTAAGAGTGATTGGTAACATTGATTACCGTTCTTTGATCACTTATCCCTTCATATTCAATGATTAACTCATTACTATTATTTAGTGTATATATCACTTTCATCTGCAAGTTCCCTGGATAGCCTTCTTCTCCGTCCTTGCTAATATATTGAAATACTAGACTGACATCATCTTTATTTTCTTTTACCTCTACATGCCATATTACTTTGTCAAATCCTTGTAATCCACCATGAAGATGGTTACCATTATCGTTCTTTGCTAAATGATAGATCCTACCATCTAATTCAAATTCCGCATTTTTAATTCTACCAGCATGTCTACCCACGATTGCACCAAAATAAGGGGAATGCTGTACGTATTCGTCAAGTGTATCAAAACCTAAAACAACATTTTCAATTGTACCAAAGCGGTCAGGTACCATAATACGAGTAATAATACATCCATAATCAATACTGGTTACTTCCATACCATGATCATTGATTAGTGTAAAAGACCTAACGATCTGCCCGTCCAACTCTGCAAATTTTTCCTTTACCACTTTCATGTTCAATACTCCAATCAATTATAATTGTTCAATAAATCGTTTAAAAGCTTTTTGCCCAACCTCATCTCGCTTAAATACCCCTGCATCTTCCAGACACTTTAGAAACTTAAATCCAACCTCTTTTTTCAATATATCCTTTACTGTGTCACTAGTAATTGATGCACCATATTGTTCTTTAATCTCCTTAGCCCATTGCATATGATAGTCTTTCACCTGATGTGGCATTCCCAATAAGAACTTTTCTATTTCAACTAACTCTGTTGCTAAACGTGCAGGTAAAACAGCTAAGCCCATGACCTCAATCAAACCGATATTTTCTTTTTTAATATGGTGTACATCTTGGTGTGGGTGAAATATACCAAGCGGATATTCCTCACTCGTACGATTATTTCGTAAAACAAGATCAACCTCGTATTGACCATTACGTTTGCGGGCAATCGGTGTAATGGTATTGTGCCTTGTTTCGTTTGTATAAGCGATGATGTTTACTTCTGGATCATTATAATTTATCCATTTTTCCAAAATCACGTTGGAGGCATCAACAAGCTCTTCCTTATCTTTTCCCCTTAAACGAATTACTGACATTGGCCATTTAATGACAGAAGCTTGAATAGATGGATAATTACTTAACGAAAATGTATAATCATCAACCGCCTTTGCCATTGCAAATTCATAATTTCCAGCTTGATAGTGGTCGTGAGATAAGATTGAACCACCCACAATCGGTAAATCTGCATTTGAACCAATAAAATAATGAGGAAATTTTTCGACAAACTCCAATAGTCTTTGAAATGTCCCTCTATCTATCTTCATATCCCTATGTTCACCAGATAGAATAATACTATGTTCATTGTAATAAACATATGGAGAATACTGGAAGAACCAAGGTTCCTCTGATAATTCAATTGGTATGATTCTGTGATTTGAACGAGCAGGATGGTTAATCCTCCCTGCGTAGCCTTCATTTTCAATACAAAGCAAACATTTCGGATATTTAGTAGAAGGGATTTTCAGTTCCCGTTCTCGTGCGATCTGTCTTGGGTCTTTCTCTGGCTTAGATAAATTAATCGTAATATCTAGTTCTCCAAAGGGTGTTTCTGTAACATAATTTATATTTTTTGCTATACTCTTTGTTTGAATATAGTTGCTATTTCTGCTTAACTTGTAAAAATAATTTGTTGCTTCAGCAGGATCTTTACTGTATTTTTCGTAAAATTCCTTATTTACGTCTGAAGGTCTTGGCAAAAATACATTCATGATCTTCGCAGACAAGATTTCTTTTTCTGCTTGCAAATCATCAACTATACCTTTCTTTACTGCAAAATTAACGATCACATCCAATAAACCAGGGATATCTAGATCAATATCCAGTTTTACTTCCTCTGGAAAGTCATTCAATGCTAGTAAAGATAAAATTTGGTTTCGTGTATAGATTTCATCTTCTATATTTATTAATTGAACAGAGAGAGCCTGTGTGACAAGTGCCTGTATAGCTGAATATATTTCCATATAACATCCCCTCCTAATCATTAAAACCGTTAGGATGTGATTGATGCCAATTCCATGCGTCTTCAATGATTTGATGAATCGATGTTCTTTGGGGATTCCAACCAAGAATTTTTTTAACCTTGTCAGACGAAGCAATAAGTCTGCTAGGATCGCCAGCCCTTCTTGGTGCAACTTTTGCTGGAATTGGATGTTGAGTTACGGTACGAACAGCTTCAATGATCTCTTTTACTGAAAACCCTTTACTACTTCCAAGATTGAAAATATCGCTTTTCCCTCCATTTTGTAGGTAATGAAGAGCAAGGATATGTGCATCGATTAAATCCTCAACATGAATATAATCACGGATTCCTGTTCCATCCTCTGTATCATAATCATCACCAAAAATAGAGATATATTCACGTTTGCCTAAAGCAACTTGTAGAATCACTGGAATAAGATGTGTTTCCGGATGATGGTCTTCGCCAATCTCACCTGTTGGTCTAGCGCCTGCTACGTTAAAATAACGTAAGGATACATATTTTACTCCATGTGCAGCATCACACCATTTGAACATTTTCTCCATCGTTAATTTCGTTTCCCCATAGGCATTTGTGGGAACGGCTAGAGCATCTTCTGTAATAGGCATCACCTCTTGTTCCCCATAGGTAGCAGCACTCGATGAAAAGACAATATTCTTGACACCATATTCAACCATTACTTCTAATAATACTTGTGTGCCATATACATTATTGTCAAAATACTTCAATGGTTTTTCCATTGATTCTCCAACGAGTGAATTTGCAGCAAAATGGATAACACCATCGATCTTTTCATTTTCAAATACATGGCGTAAAAATTCTTTGTCGCGAATATCTCCTTGATAAAATTTAGCTTTTGGATGAATCGCTTGTCGATGTCCTGTTTGTAAATTATCTACAACCACAACTTCAACATTTTGGTCAATTAACTTATAAACGGCATGGGAACCGATATATCCAGCACCACCAAGTACTAAAATACTCATAGTCCAACCTCCATGGTAATTTCTTTTGTACCATCGCCAATACTTGCTACATAAAATGTGGCCTCATAACCAATTTTTTCTTTATATTTTTTTCCTACTTCTTGAATAAATGTTTCGATTTCATCATTTTCAACAATCGCAATTGCACAACCTCCAAATCCTGCGCCTGTCATCCTTGCCCCTAATACTCCTTTTTGTTGCCATGCCGCTTCTACTAATGTATCCAGTTCAACCCCCGTTACTTCATAATTTTCTTTTAATGATTGATGAGAGGCATTCATTAATTGGCCAAAGCTCTCAATATTTCTATTTTTCAATTCATGAAGGGCCTTTATCGTTCGTTGATTTTCATAAACTGGGTGCTTAGCTCTTCGTCTTAGAACGTCATCTTCAATTAACTCTTTGTGTTGCTCAAATTCCTCTTCTGATAAATCACCTAATGTTTGTATCGAAAGTTCTTTTTGAAGCTGAGAAAGTGCTAGTTCACATTCACTGCGACGATCATTGTATTTCGAATCCGATAATTCTCTTCTTTTATTTGTGTTCATGATGATAATTTGATAATTTGTCAGATTTATTGGTGCGTATTCAAAGTGTAGGGTATTCGTATCTAGGAAGATCCCATTGTTCTTTTTACCCATTCCAATTGCAAACTGATCCATAATACCACTATTTACACCAATAAATTCGTTTTCTACCTTTTTGCCAAGTTTAACAAGTTCTAAACGATCAATGTCTAGTGTAAAAATCTCATTGATCATCACCCCGATTAACATTTCTAGTGATGCAGAGGAGGAAAGGCCTGCTCCATTTGGAATATTACCATATACTAGCACTTCAAATCCTGATTCAACCTTCCAACCAGCTTCCAGTATATAACGAATCATCCCTTTTGGGTAATTGGCCCAACCATGATCTTTTTTATAATCTAAATCATCCAGATTAAATTTAATAATTCCTGCTTCTGAAAAATTCATTGAATATAAGTAGACCGATCGATCATCACGTTTTCTTACAAGTCCATATGTGCCATAAGTAATCGCACAGGGAAATACATGACCGCCATTGTAATCGGTATGCTCACCAATTAAATTAATTCGGCCTGGTGAGAAGAAAGCGCGGATTTCCTCGCTTTCTCCTTTTAGAAATATTTCATAAAATTTATTAACTAGTAATTGAATATCCATAAAAACAACTTCCCCTCAATTATCTTGATGGTATCTTAAAAACTACTATTTCGTTTAATTAGTTCGGTTGCAATGAAAACCTTTTTTGCTATCTTTCGTCCTGATATTCTTTCCATCAATAAATCAACTGCTGTTTCTCCCATGATCTCCGTATAAACTTTTAATGTTGTTAATGAGGGATAAATATATTTAGATACACTAATATCATTAATTCCAATAATGTTTACTCGTTCAGGAACAGAAATATTCTCCTCAAGCAGAGCTCGTAATGCGCCAATAGCGATTAAATCATTTCCTGCAAAAAAGGCTGTTGGCAGGTTTTCTCCATGATCGTGAATTGCCTGCTTCATCATTTTATACCCATCATTCACTGTAAAGGTTTTTATATACATGTAATTTTCATCAAAAAGGTTAAGCTCTTGCATGTATGAACGAAACGTCTTATCTCGAAGATCTTCAATTTCTGCTGACCCATCTTTGAATGTTTCTCGGCCACCAATATAGCCAATCTTCTGATGCCCCTTTTCAATTAAATAATTGATTATTTTTTTGGTTGCAACTTCAAAGTCAACAACAACCGAATCATAGGCATCCTCGTCAGGGCTATAATCAACAAATACAATATGATCTGTAATTTCAGCCAGTGTCGCCACTTGATTTTCACTGAATTTACCTACTGCAATCATTCCTTGTATCTCTTCTTGTTTTATCTCCTCTAAATTGTTATAAAAATATTTAACAACTTGGATGTCTAATTGTTGACAACGTTGTTCAATTCCAAAGCGGATAGACATATAATATAAATCTTCTAATTCTTCCTTTTCGGTATACCAATGAATCATTGCAATTTTTGCTGTTGAAGTTCTAACTGATCTTTTTTTATAGGATAGCTCTTCAGCCACTTCAAAGATTTTCTTCCTTGTTTCATCAGTTACCGATAACGTTGCGTCGTAATTTAACACTCTAGAAACAGTTGCAATGGAAACTCCTGCTTTTTCTGCAATATCCTTAATTGTAGCCATCTAAGCTACTCCTTTCTTCTTATTAATCTGAATTCTTTTATTCAAAACTACTATAACATAAGTTAATAAAAAATTTTAGTAAAAATATAGTAAGATTTTTATTATAATAATATTTTTAGTTAATTTTGTCTTTTATAATTTCATTATGCCAAGTTTCATTTATTTCTTTAATTTTTTTCAAATCACATTTTGGTTTTCGAGAATACGTGAGTAAGCCATTAATTTCTTGTTCAACATCTGTTAATTGTGTATAGCAGAATCCATGTAAAATTTTTGAAGCATAGACTGCTTCAAGAACTCTGCGATAATCCGCAACGAACTCTTGCTCATTTTTAACAGATGTATAACCCCATCCAGCATCCTCACCAACTTTAAAACCAATACCCCCAAACTCTGTTAGAAGAATAGGTTCCCCTTGGTGTTCAAAACCATTGGCATAAATCCGACGACGTGCAGGTTGTGAGTGAAGAATAGCATCTTTGGTGGATAAAGACTCTTTAAATGCTTCGTATTTTTCTTTTTCATCTTCACTTCCATGGTTATAATTATGAACCGCACAAATATCTGTTTTCGTTAACTCCCAACCATCATTTGAAATGACTAAACGAGTTGGATCATACGAATGAATCAGATGATACATCGCTAATGAATGATGTTGTTGTTGGTGATTTGCCCGAATCATTGGAACTCCCCAACTTTCGTTTATCGGAACCCAAGCCACAATAGAGGGATGATTATAATCCCGTTCAATAATTTCAATCCATTCCTTTGTTAGCCTAGCTACAGCATCTTGACTATAATAAGGCGATGACGCACACTCACCCCAGACCAAGTATCCCAATTGATCAGCCCAGTATAGGAAACGAGGATCTTCTACTTTTTGATGTTTTCTGCAGCCATTAAAACCCATTTCTTTAGCTAAAACAATATCTTTCTTTAAGTCTTCATCTGTTGGGGCAGTTATTAAACCATCTTCCCAGTATCCTTGATCGAGAACGAGTTTTTGGTAATAAGGTTTATTGTTTAGATAAACCATACCATTTTCTGTGTGAATTTTCCTAAGACCAAAGTAAGATTCTATTTCATCCAAAACATTTTGGTTATCTTCATCTTTTAAAGTAATCTTTATATCAAATAAATTTGGAGTTTCTGGTGTCCAATTCCAACCATTATGATGGAACCCTGTTCTAAAAATATGTTGATTATATAGATTGATTGAACGCTTATTGTACGACTCGTAGATTTCAATTGTATCTCGAGCAACGAAATCATTCTTAATTTGAATTTCAATTTCTGCTTTCTTGTTCGCAAATTCTCCTATTACGTCAAACTCTACGTCAATCGAACCACGATCGATATCTGGAGTCAATCTTAACTTCGAAATTCTAGTCGAGTTCACAGGTTCTACCCAAACCGTTTGCCAAATACCTGTTGTACGTGTGTACCAAATGGAATCCGATTTCTCAATCCAGAATTGTTTTCCTCTTGGAATGGTCTCATCAGTCGATGGGTCTTCAACTCTTACAACGATCGATTCTTTCTCCCATGTTAGATGTTCAGTAATGTCAAAGGAAAAAGGTGTATGTCCACCCTCATGATATCCAGCAAATTGTCCATTAACATAGATCCATGCACGATAATCTACGGCACCAAAATGAATAAGAATTTTTTTGTCATTCCATTCGTTTGGAATCGTAAATTCTCTTTTATACCAAACCCAGTCATGGAACGAAGGATCATGAATTCCACTTAATCTCGTTTGATATGCGAATGGAACATTAATTTTTCGATCAAATGGTTCATCCTTTTGAAACCATTTTTCCTTTAAGCCAACATTATTATCATCAAAGGCAAAACACCATTCGCCATTTAAATTGAACCAATCCTTCCGTACTAGTTGTGGTCTGGGGTATTCTGATCGAGGGATTTTTTTCATTAACATTCATCTCCATTTATATTCTAGTCAATTATTCGTATCATGTAATAATCACTTTAAAAGTCAATACTATTCTTTTCCTCCACTAAATGTAATTCCTTGAACAAAGTATTTTTGTGCAAAAATAAAGACTATTAACATTGGAATCGTAGCAATTGTTGTTAATGCCATTAATTTACTTGGCGAGCTTACAAAACTTCCTAATTGCATAATGGCAATTCCAACGGAAACAGTTCTCATTTCCGGCGAGGAAGTGACGACTAATGGCCATAAAAAGTCATTATAAATAGATATAAAAGTAAATATGCCGAGTGTTAATAATGCAGGGTGGACTAGTGGAAGCATAATCGTCAAAAAAATTTTAAATTTATTTGCTCCATCAATCATTGCTGCTTCTTCAATATCCTTTGGTATGGTTAAAAAGAATTGTCTTAATAAAAAAACACCAAAAGCATTCGAGGTATACGGCAAGATTAAAGCCCAATACGTATCTAATAAGTTAAAATTGTTAAATTCCAAATAAAGCGGCAAGAAAATAACAATAAATGGAATCATCATCGTTGCAAGGAACATCCCAAAAATTATTTTACGAAATGGAAATTCTAATCTTGCCAACGCATAGGCTGCTAGAGCATCTATAATTACTACTAATAAAGAACCAGATACCCCAACAAAAATTGAATTCGCTAACCAACCTAAAACTGGGGTCTCATTCGTATTTTCAAACAAAGTATAAATGTAATTCGCTAGTGTTGGTCTTTCAGGAAACCAGTGAATTATAGAGGAATAAGCCTCTGCATCAGTCTTTAGAGATGTTGAAACCATCCATAAAATAGGAATAATAAAAAATAGACTGACTAAGATCGCAAGTAGTACAAGTAATATTTTATTTATTTTTTTATTCATTTATTTAACCTCCTCTATTTTCCTTCTTTGCCCATCAAGCGGAACTGAAGTAAGGAGACCAACATAATAATTAAAGATAAACTTACAGCCATAGAAGTTGCTGTACCTAAAGATAAATTTGAAAAAGCTTCTTCATATATACTCATTAGCAGTACTTTTGTATCTGTTCCGGGACCACCACGAGTCATTAAAAATGGCTGCCCAAAAATATTAAATGAAGCAATTGTAGAGGTAACAAAGATAAACAATGTCACATTTTTAATAGACGGTAAGGTAATATTTATGAATTTTTGCCATGACCCAGCTCCGTCAATTTCTGCTGCTTCATATAAGGACTGTGGCACCTCATCTAAGGCATTTTGAAAGATAATCATGTTAAACCCTACTGTCCACCAAATGGTTGCAACTACAATTGATACCCATGCCCAAGAAGTAGTCGTTAACCATGCTATTTTAGGTATTCCTAAATCGGATAGATAAGCATTAATTAAACCACTATTTGTATCTAAGATCCATAGCCATAAAACTGAAATCACCGTTACAGATATGGCTGTTGGCAAGAAATAGATCGAACGGAAGAATCCTTTGAATTTACTTGGCAAATTCTTAATTATCAATGCTAATACCAGACCAACAACAACTAAAAATGGCACACTAAATATAACAAATTTAATGGTTTTCCAAAGCCCATCCCAAAATATTGTATGAATTCGTTTATCTGGATTAAACAAGTCTATATAATTCTCAAATCCTATAAAAGGGTGAGCATTTCCTATTAATTCCCAATCATGCAAACTAATATAAATTCCATAAATCAGTGGAACAACCATAAAAAATAAAAACGCCAACGTATAAGGTAATAAAAACAAATAAGATGTTAGATAGTTTTTTCGCTTCATATTGTCCTCCTTATAGAAATGGGGGAGAAATTCTCCCCCATTAAAGGTTCACATCTTAAAGGCTATTTTTGTTCATCAATGATTTGTTGTGCCTTTTTAGCTGCTTCATCAAGCGCTTGTTTTACGGGTAATTTATTCAATAATGCCAAATTAACATTTTCCCATAATGGGTTAGAAATTTGTCCCCATTTTTCAATTTGCGGACTGAATTTTGCATATTCAAACTCTTCGGCTACTTTTGGTTGTTGGTACATATCTTTAAATTCTTGAGATTCTCTAACCTTCACCGATGCAGGTGCTTGACCAGATTTCGCCCAATCAATTGCATTTTCAGAAATCCATTTCATAAAGGTTTGTGCGGCTTCATTTATTTTTTCATCATTTACACTAGCTGGGATTACAAAGTTATGTCCATTTGCATACACGGATTGTTCTTTTGTCCCTAACATTGGAACAGGTGCAACTCCATAATTAATTTTTGCCTCTTCCCATGCGGCCATCATCCAAGGCCCATTTAAATGCATTGCATTTTTACCTTGTTTAAATAAAGTTACCTCTCCATCTTGCTGTACATTTGCTGGCGAAACTTTATATTCGAAAATTAAATCTTTTAAGAATTGTAAAGCTTCAACACCTTCTTGACTATTAAAAGTAACCTTCTTCGTTGAAGCATCAGCTAATTGACCACCATTTTGATATAAAACTGTTGGGAAAATAAATTGTTGTGGCCATAAAGTTGGAACGACAAAACCATATTGTTCTTTACTTACATCAGTTAATTTTTGAGCATATTGCAAGAATTCTTCACGAGTTTTTGGTGGTTTTTCTGGATCTAAGTTCGCAGCTTTAAATAAATCTTTGTTCCAATATAATACCAATGGATGAATATCTAGTGGAATACCATAACGCTTTCCGTTAATAAGCGATGCATTCCAAGCCGTAATAGCGAAATCGCTTTCTTTTAATCCAGCTTTTTGAACAAAAGTCCCTAAATCTTCTAATAAACCTTTACTTGCATATGTTGGAATTTGGTCAGTATGCATAATCATTAAATTTGGTAACGTTTGTTTTCCAGAAAAAGCTAAATCAATCATATTATAGTATTGATTTTGTGGAACGATATTTAAATCTACATTGATTTTTCCTTGATTCTCTTCATTAAATTTTTTAACCATATCTTTCATATATTGGCCATCCGGGCCTGAAAACGGCGCCCAAAAGACAACTTTTGTTGCACCACTTGCTCCTGAGTTATCCGCATTATCATTTGAATTACTGCCTGAACAAGCAGATAATGTAAACACCAATACGACTACCAGCATTAAGCTAACCCATTTTGAAACTTTAATCATCTTACTCTTTCCTCCTTTAATTCTTCATTGTCTATTGTTAGCATTTGCATTAAAAGATGTGAATTTTAATAATGTTTTTTTAATCTATTCTTATTTCCTGTTCCAAATAAGTAGGTCCTTCAATTTTTATTCTTCCATCTTCAAAAAAAAGCCTATCAATATACATTTGTCTTAATCCGCTAGGTGCATTAGGATAAGTATGAGTATGATAAATAATGTAAAGATTTTCACCATCTGGTCCAAGAGTTACACTATTATGACCTGGGCCGGATATTCCATGTTCGAGATCTTTTGATAGGATTGGATTTTCTTTAGCTTTTTTAAACGGACCCATTGGATGATCAGAAACAGCGTATCCGATAGCATAATCTGCACTTGCATAAAAATTGGCTGAGTACATAAGATAATATCTTTTATCATGTTTTAGAACAAATGGACCCTCATTCCATTGAAAGTCTCTGTCAAGACCTTCCCATTGTTGATCTGGGGTAATTAGCAATTGAGGTTGACCGATTAATTGAGTTAGACTCTGATCCATTTTTTGAACATATATTTGACTGACGTGTTTTCCATTGATGATATTTTCAGAGTTATCCTTAACATAATATAGATAGGGTGTCCCATCATTATCAATAAAGACATGCCCATCAATATAGGAACCTTCTTTTTTAATAATATCAACGCTAGTATCTTTAAATGGTCCTAATGGATCTTTACTTGTTGCAATTGAAATCCGTAAGTATCCATCATTATTCCGAGCGCTGTAAACCATATAAAACATACCATCGTGTTTAATCACTTCTGGAGCCCAGAAATCACCAGTTGCCCATCTGTTTGCCTGCTCATAATGATCATATGCCAACCCTTTATATTCCCAACTTACTAAGTTATTAGATTTCCATACTTTAAATCCCCTTGTAGCTTCAGAAGTTGCATACATATAATAGGAGTTCCCTGTTCTCAATACAAACGGATCACCAATGTCAGTCATATCTCCAACAGGATTTTTATAAGTAATCGTTTTTTGCGCCAACAATGAATAGAACACCCCAATTCCTGCAATAACCGCAACAGACAACAAAATACTAGAGATTAAGAACACTTTTCGGTATTTCTCCTTCAATCTCCCCCCTCCTTTTTTAGTAGAATTAAGCGTATCCCTTTTCAGAAAACCCTTACTTGTTTACGCTTACATTATCGTTTAAAAAACAAAAAAATTCAAGTAAAAATTTTAGGAAATTTTTTACCTTGATTTGAATATAACCCTGTTTAAACAACTTGTCAATAACTTTACTCTTTAATATTTCTACCAGAAAACGATAACATTAGCTAATTTAGGTTATGTCATTTTAAGAATAAATGTAGAAATTTCATAACCTGAATCAATATTTTTAGTAAAAAAAGAGAACTGCTTCGCTCTCAATTCAAAAAAATTAGCTCTATTCTATGTTAAAAGCATTTCTATAGAAAATCCCATATTAACGAACGATGATAAACACAAGCCACATAAGTCCAAAGCTAATGATATTGCTTAAATTCAATTGGAATATTTTACAATGATTAGGTCTGCTATATTCTTGATCTGATTTTTTGCAAACGAAAAATCTAGATATATTCTAAGAACTAATAAAACGAACACACAACTCCTTTTATAAAATGTTGTATGAAAACCTTCAGCATTTATTATACATTTGTTTGTAAAATGTGGGTATTAAAAAAGCAGCATTCCATTAGGCGTGCCGCTTTTTTGTATTGTTTGCATTATTATAAGATTCAGATAGAATTTGCATCGGATGTAATACTTTTTTATCTGTAAGCTGATCTAGTTGATTTTTGCACATGCCGCATTCTGTTACTGTATAATCTGCATTTAATTCTTCCACTGCTTCCTTCATCTGAATTCCTATTTTTAGCGATAGGTCAAATTTCTCTTCTTTAAATCCAAAAGTTCCACATTGGCCACAACAACCAGCAGCTAAATCCTGAATTTGATAATTAGGGATCAGTTCAAGAACATCCATGGCTGGGTTGCCAATTCCTTGGGATTTCATGTGACAAGGAGCATAGTATCCTGCTTTTACATTCATTGGAGCCAAATTCGTATTCATTTCCTCTTGCTCATGCAACATTCTTAAGTATTCATCAGCATCATATACATGTTCTGCTAATTCCTCGGCTCCAGGTATATTTAAAATAGAAACATACTCTTTTTTCAAAGCTAAAGTACAACTAGTACAAGTGAGTACCACATCGTATCCTTGACGTGTATATTCAAGCAGGCTATTCACATTAAATGTTGCATTTTTCATCACTTGATCCATTTGGCCGTTTGCTAACATAGGAATGCCACAACAATGTTGTTCAGGATATGCTACTTCAATTCCGTTGTAAGCCATGACTTCCACAAAAGCCTCAGCTACTTCAGGGGCATTATATGTAGCATAGCAACCGACAAAATAGGCCACTTTTCGTTTCGTTTTTGCCGTTTTCTTTTTATAACGACGGTTGAAATTATTGAAGGTGTACTTAGGAAATTTTCGTTCAGCATGAATTCCCATTATCCTTTGCATTATTTTACGCACGGGTTTGATCTCCATCACTGTATTTGTGATTGGTGCAAAAGTTGAAGCCACTTTTCCTACAAGTTCTGCTCGACTTAAGATTTTATCGCGAAACTTAGTACCTAACATCTCCGCATGAATAGCTTTGACTTGTGCTGTTAACGTAGTGACATGCACATTTTCTGGGCAAGAGATATCACAGTTTCCACATAGCGTACATAGCTCAATACGTGGATCATCAATGAGTTCTTGATTCTCCATCAATCGTTTCAGCTCAGGTCCTAGATGTTTTGGTCCACCAAAATCTAGTGTTGCATTGGAGACAGGACAACTGACTACACAAGCATTACATTTGAGACATTGATCATAACTGGTTTCGAGTAAGTTTATCATGTTGTTCTCCTCCTACTTGTAAACGATAGCTATTCTTGATCACCGACTCATAACTGGATAGAATCGAAAAAATTCCACCTGTAATGCCGTATTTTGTGACACCTATACCTTGTGCAGCTCCTACGAGAAAAAGATTCTCGCATGGATTCACAAGATTGCCTTGCTCATCCACTTCTAATCCTAGAGCTGTTTCTGTCACACCATTCACCAATTGCTCTAGTCCTCCACCCAGGATTCCACCTGTGGCTAAAACAAATGATTTGCCCTTTACTTCGATCGTGTTATGGGTATTCCGTGCCATCACGGATTCAATCCATTGATTCACTCGATGACTACCCACTACCTTGGAATTGGCATACTGCCGTACACCCAAACGAATCATTTCTTTTTGCAATTGTTCTTGCAAACGAATGGCTGTTGCATTCGGTGGCATACCCACCGCTTCAGTAATGATTGTGTCCAATTCTGTCTTAAAATCATTCCAAACAGTTTTCCAATTCATCACGCCTAATACAGAAGGCAGAATAATCAAATCTGGCTTACGAATCAATAACTCTTTCATCTTCGCTTTTATTTTGGAAATGACTTGTTTTCGAACTACCTCTTGTTCCAATAATCTAGCGGCATCAAGCTGTGTCATGGTTCGAAGCGAACGCTGACCTAATGAAATCGAGAAATGGTCAATGGTCAATTCAGAACGTTCACTTGCTAAATTTTCTGCAACATATGTGGGTTGAAAATCCGTAATTTCTTGGAATCCAACCACAACCACATGACCTCTATGAGGAATGGGAGCAACTGTTATCGGGTATAAGGCGGTTGATTTTAGAAAACCTGAACCCGTTACGATCTCTACGGGTTGCTCAATCTTGCCTTGATAGGGATTTCCTAATCGAATCATTAACTCCTTAAAACGGTCGATTCCACTCTCAACAAGTAATGGATTCCAGTCTTTGATCTGGTATTCTCGAATCAGCTCGCTCATTCCAGCATCTGATCCCGGAAAAATATCCATCACCCCTGTTGATTGAATGATCTTTCCTGTTCCTTGGCTCACAAGTGCAACTGAAGCTCCTTCTTCCTTAGCCCAGATTGCTGACAACATTCCAGTTAAGCCTTGACCGATTACAACCACATTATACATGAGCTTTCTCCCCCTTTTTACCCATTCCCAAAGAAACATGATAAATGGTGTTCATCAAATCTAACTGCTTGGCTGTTTCACCTGTCGCTACGACTTTCATCCCTTTTTGTCTCTCTGCTACCGCATCAAGTAGTGCTTTATTTGCTTCTTCTGATGTTGTGATACTTCTTTCCACAGCTATTGCTGCTGTACGGAAATTACAGAATGTCCCCTGACATGTTCCCATCCCTAAACGTGTTCTCCTACGAATATCTCCTAAATGAAACTTGCCATCCGGTAAAACAGACTCAATTTCCCCTAAAGTGACCTGTTCACATTCACAGACAACGATATTTAATAA
Organism: Tepidibacillus sp. HK-1; assembly: GCF_001748485.2. Classification (NCBI taxonomy): domain Bacteria; kingdom Bacillati; phylum Bacillota; class Bacilli; order Caryophanales; family Bacillaceae; genus Tepidibacillus; species Tepidibacillus sp. HK-1. Next base: position 116,425 of record NZ_BDGM02000003.1, read on the forward strand.
ATCATGTTCTTGTAAGTTTTTCTTGATTTTTTCAGCTCGATTTCCTGCCCAATGAGAAAGCTTTTGTTTTGCGGCTGGTGCCATATTCACTTCTTTAAAAAATTCCTTTGCTTCACGGTGTGGAACAATCTCTTCCGCCGTAGTACATTTAGTGGAAACACCTAACTTTTGACAAACTAAATCGACTGTTTTTTCTGCCATGTAACGGAAAGTAGTGAATTTACCGCCAGTAATGGTAATAATCCCCTCTATACCATCACGAGTTTTATGATCAAGTAGTGCCATTCCTCGACTCACATTCCGCCCACTGTCTCCGATAGCACCTTTTTCTTGGTAAAGGGGTCTTATCCCCGCAAACGCGCGAATAATTCGCATCTGCTCAACATCAGAGATCATTGCCTTACCATCTCGAAGCATCTTGTCTACTTCTTCTCGGAATAACGAAAAATCGTCAGGTTCAGGGACATTTACTCCAGTCGTTCCAAAGATCGTAACGTTATGTGCAGGCACAAATATATCAGCATCTCCTGGCTTACGTAAACGATTAATCACTTTTTTATTAAAACGGTGATGAAACACCACTAACATTCCACGATTATTGATCATATGAACTTCGCTACCAGCCAAAGCAGCAATTCTAGCAGCCCAAGGCCCTGTCGCATTGACGACTATGTTTGCATGAATCTCAATTTGTTCACCCGTATTGACGTTACGAACAATGACTCCAACCACACGGTTTTCTCGCATGATCATCTGTTCTACCTGATGATAGGTCAATACTTTACTTCCTCTACGTACTGCATCTGCTGTCACATCAACAACTAATGTAAAACCATCTACTGCACCATCTGGTACATGATAAGCGGCTTGGATATTCTTCGATAAAGAAGGTTCTTCTAAAAAGGCTTGCTCTAGCGGAACCTCTTGTATCGGAATCCCCGCTTTCTTACATCCTTCAAGCCATTTTTTAACAAAAGCATCGTCATCTTGAGGAACCTTTACAAAAAAACCCCCTGTATCTTCGACCGAACCCGGAACAGTCCGTTTCACAATTAAATTTTCTTCATAGCTTTCACGCGCGGTCTCTGCATCCCCAACCGCATATCTCGCACCTGAATGGAGTAGTCCATGATAGCGAGAGGAAGTACCATGAACTAAATCCTGTTGTTCAACAAGAATCGCCTTGATGCCACGAAGTGCCAAGTCTCTCAATACGCCAGCACCAGTCGCCCCTCCACCAATCACTACAACTTCAGTTTCCAGTTTTCTCATCGCCATTTCCCCCAAAAGATCTTATATATACAGAAAGAGACCAGCACAAATCATCCTTTGCACTAGTTTGTCAAAGGCTTGATTTGTTTGGTCTCTCCGAATCTCCAACCAAAATAACCGATAAAATTGTCTATATAAATTATAACACGCTTTCATTCAGGGTTAAAGTAGTAATCTAAAAAACATAAGAAGGGTGGAGATCATCCACCCTTTAAATTAATTCTTACTCCAATGCATGGTGCTGTTTACTGCACGTTTCCAGCCAGAATACAATTCTTCGCGCTTTTCTTCATCTAAAACAGGTTCAAATGTCTTATCAATTGCCCATTTCTTTGCAATCTCTTCTTTATCCTTCCAAAAACCTGTTGCTAAACCTGCAAGATAAGCTGCGCCTAATGCAGTTGTTTCATTCACAACTGGGCGCTCTACTGGAACAGCCAATAAATCAGATTGGAATTGCATTAAGAAATTATTTTTAACGGCTCCACCATCCACACGTAAAGTGTTTAAGGTTATTCCAGAATCCGCTTCCATAGCAGAAAGCACATCTTTTGTTTGATATGCTAATGATTCTAAAGTGGCACGTACCAAATGTTCACGAGTTGTTCCACGTGTTAAACCAAAGATAGCTCCACGTGCATCCATATCCCAATAAGGAGCTCCTAAACCAGTAAATGCAGGAACAACATACACACCGTCAGTTGAGTCAACTTTTGTTGCGAGTTCTTCTGATTGTGGTGCATTGTCTACTACGCGTAATCCATCACGTAACCACTGAACAGCAGCACCTGCTACGAAGATACTACCTTCTAAAGCATATTCAACTTTTCCATCAACCCCCCATGCAATGGTGGTTAATAGACCATGTTTCGATGGAACAGCTTTTGCACCTGTATTCATTAACATGAAGCAACCAGTTCCATAAGTATTCTTTGCCATTCCTGCTTCAAAACATGCTTGACCAAATAATGCAGCCTGTTGGTCTCCCGCTGCACCGGCAATCGGTACTTCTTGACCAAAGAAATGATAAGGAACAGTAGTTCCATAAATCTCAGATGATGGCCTTACTTCCGGTAACATCGCCTTTGGTATATCTAAGATATTTAATAATTCTTCATCCCATTCCAGAGTATGGATATTAAATAGCATGGTTCTTGAAGCGTTTGTATAGTCCGTAACATGGGCTTTTCCACCCGTTAACTTCCAAATGAGCCATGTATCGATTGTACCAAATAACAATTCACCTTTTTCAGCCTTTTCTCTAGCCCCTTCTACGTGATCCAAAATCCATTTGACTTTGGTACCTGAGAAATATGCATCAATTACTAATCCAGTTTTCTCACGCACCATTTGCTCATAACCTTTTGCTTTTAGATCGTCACAAATGTCAGCTGTTTGGCGGCTTTGCCATACAATTGCATTGTAAACAGGAATGCCAGAATTCTTATTCCATACCACAGTCGTTTCACGCTGATTGGTAATCCCAATTCCTTCAATTTGACTTGGTTCTACATTATAATTTCCAAATAATTCTCCTAAAACAGCTAAAACGGATCCCCAAATTTCATTAGCGTTATGTTCTACCCACCCAGGTTGTGGATAATATTGAGGAAATTCTTTTTGTGTCATTGCCACAATTTCCCCATTTTTATTAAATAGAATGGCTCTTGAACTGGTTGTTCCTTGGTCTAAAGATAGAATGTATTTTTCAGACATATCTGACCCCCCTAGATTTGTTTTCTCCCTTTTATGACTCAAGGCTATTCCCATACTGAACTTCTTTCACACCTTTAATCTGCTTAATATCATCCACTACAAATGGTAAAGAATTTGGTTTTTGCATCCTTAACGTTAAATCAATGGTCACATAGCTTACTTCATTATCATCTTTTTCTTCATCATGAATACTTACGCTTTTGACGTTAATCTTTCTTTCTCCTAATTTCATAGCAATTTCCCCAAGTTTTCCGGGTTGATCAACGACACACACTCTGATTTGCGTTAAATGTCTTTTGCGGATAATAAACTGATCAAATTTTGCTAATACGGCTAAACTAACTAAAACAAAAAAAGTTGTGACTACTGCCCCAAAATAAAAGCCAGCTCCAATACCCAAGCCAATAGCTGCAACTACCCAAAGTGATGCTGCCGTAGTTAAACCAGTGACTGTAAAACCATGTCTTAAAATCGTCCCCGCACCTAAGAATCCAATTCCAGCAACCACTTGAGCTGCAATACGGGAGGGATCAAATCTTACATTTTCTTCATGTAAAAAAGGTTCAAAGCCATAAATCGAAATAAGCATGATTAAGGTAGAACCTAAGCTGACTAATATATGTGTACGGAAACCAGCAGGATGATTATGCTGTTCTCTTTCAAAACCAATTACCCCACCTAACAGTACTGCTAAGGATAATCTTAGAAGAATATGAAGATAATCAATAGACCAGACTTCTGTCATCCTATCACCTCAAACCCTTCATTTTATCAGGAAAATTAGTAAAACATCCATCAAGACAATAACTAGTCAATTTCTTAAATAAAGATAAACTATCTACAGTGTATGGATATATTTTATAATCATACTCATGAAATGCTTGAATATACTTCTTATCTACAAAAGAGACGTGAGGATGGACACTATAAACTTTAAACGGTAGATGACGTACGTAATTTACAGGGTCAATGATCCTTGTAGAGAAAAGAACACCCAATTTGATTTGTGGATTTAATTTTGCAACTTTTGCTAAAGTATAATGATCAAATGAAGAAATAAGTACACGATCAAGCATCTTATATTTGCTGATAAGATCAAGCATTTTCTTTTCAATTCCTTGATAAAAGAAAGGGATATTTTTTATTTCAATATTGACTACTAAATTTGTTTTTGAAGCAAATGTTAGAAATTCATCTAAAGTAGGTATTCTCTCTCCTCTAAATTCATTTGAAAACCAAGATCCTGCATCTAATTTTTGCAATTCCTTCAACGTATAATCTTTTAAATATCCCATTCCATTTGTTGTGCGGTTCACTTTTTCATCGTGACAAATGATAACTTCCCCATCTTTTGTCAATTGAATATCTAATTCAATACCATCACTATTCATTTTTTCAGCAAGTCGAAATGCAGCCATTGTATTTTCAGGTGCATATCCTGAAGCACCACGATGGGCAAAAATCATTTTCATTTCCCTCCAATTACTCACAGAAAACTTCCGTGTTTTAAGAAAACCAAAAAAGTGCCGGCTTCCTTCTAAGCAAACACCGATTACTTTTGTGTGGCCAAAATAGATAATTAGAAAGAAAGTTATGCTTTCTTTCCTTTTTAAAATGAGCCGAAGCAATTGCTTCAGCTCATTTTCATATGATTAGTCTCTACTTTTTATTCACTCGTTTATAATCATCTAGTAATTTGTTAATTTTATTGGTCACATCATCTAATACTTTTTGTGGTGCTTCTCCTTGATATAATTTCTCAATTGAGGTTTCAACTTCGAGTCTAGCTTCTGGGAACACACCCATTAGTGCACCTTTCGTTGCAGAAGTTAGCTTTGTATTTTGTAATTGTTTTACTGCTGTCAAGAATTGCGGATATTTTTCATAGGTATCTTTTAATACCTTTTCTTCATAAGCAGCTTTGGTAATTGGAAAATATCCTGTTGTTGCTGCCCAATCTGCTTGTGTTGAAGGTTGTGCTAAGAATTTTAAGAAATCCCATGCAGCATCTTTTTCAGCTTCAGCTACGCTATTCATCATCCAAATAGATCCACCTCCAACAATTACACCATTAGGTGAAACCCCATCAGGTGATGGTAAGAACGCAGTACCTACTTCAAAAGAAGAATTTTTTACTGCAGCAGCTGTGTTAGCTGTAGAATCTAAGTACATAGCAACTTTACCAGCTTGGAATGCAGCACGAATATCGTCCCAATTCCGCCCATAGTTACCTAAGATACCTTCTTTGTTCATTTCATCTAACCATTCATAGATTCTTAATCCTTCAGGGCTGTTAAGAAGACTTTTTGTTGGTTCACCACCACGGCCATTATTAGCATCAATATATAATGCACCTTGGTTAGCCATTAATTGTTCAATAAACCAGCCATAGATTAGGATTGCAAAACCATATTCATCTTTCGACTTATTGGTTAATTTCTTTGCAGCTTCCTTTATCTCACTAAATGTTTGTGGTGGATTTTCAGGATCTAGATTAGCCTCTCTGAATTTGTCTTTATTATAGAACATAATTGCGTTTGAAGTATTAAAAGGCATGGAATAAAGTTTTCCATCAATTTGGTAGTATCCTAAAATATTTTCTTCCAATTGAGATAAATCATATTTATCCTTATCAATTAGATCCTGAATGGGTTGGATAAAGCCACTTTCACTCATGTATTTTGTACCAATTTCATACACTTGCATTAATGTTGGAGCTTCAGCAGTACCCCCAACTGTTTTTAATTTAGTCAAAGCTTCTTCATAGGAACCTTGGAAAATAGCTTCAACGAAAACTTTATCCTGCTGTTTGTTATACTGATCTACAAGTCTCTGTAATGTTTCCCCTGGTAGCCCTCCCATTGAATGCCAAAAGACAACTTTCGTCTTTCCATCATTCGTTGTTCTTGCATCTTTTCCTACTTTGGCAGTATTCGTACAACCAAATACGGAAACCATCAATGCAAGAATTAACATTATGATTACAAATTTTTTCATGAATTTTCCTCCCTTTTTTATCCTTTAACTGCACCAGCCAATAAGCCTCTCCTTAATTGTTTAATACCAACGAATAGTAATAGAAGCGTCGGTAATAACACCATAACAACTCCAGCCATAACAACATTCCAATTTGTTGATGCTTCTTGAGAGATCATCATTTTTAGGCCAATTTGAACCGTACGAACATTATTATTCGTTGTGGTTAACAATGGCCACAAATACATGTTCCACGTAGTCAAGAAGCCGTAGATAGCTAATGCACTTAACATTGGTTTGGATAGAGGTAAAACAAAGGATACAAAAAATCTAAAGCGTCCACATCCATCAATTTGTGCTGATTCATATAATTCTTTTGGAATTGTTTTAAAATGCTGGCGAAGTAGAAAAGTTCCAAAGGCTAATGCAAAAAATGGAACTGATAATCCTTGATAGGTATTGATCCAGTTTAGATTCATAATTGTTAAATAATTAGGTATCATCGTTGCCTCCCAAGGAATGAGCATGGTTGAAATGAACAAAAAGAAGATTAAATTTCTACCTTTAAAATCAATAAACACAAAAGCAAAAGCGGCTAAACTACTTACAATGAGTTGACCAAACATAACTGTAAAAGAAATGATAAAACTATTAACCATAAACTTCATGAGTGGAACACTATTGAAAGCAGTTATATAATTTTCAAATGAAAAGCTTGATGGAAGAAAATGCCCATCATATAGTTCAGAGGAACTCATAAAACTAACTGAAACCGCATAAACAATAGGAAAAAACATCAGAAGGGCTGCCATAACCAAAATGATATAAATAAATATTTTTTTTGTTTGATTGATCACTGGTAATGCACCTTCTTTTCTCCTACTTTAAATTGGAATATTGTAATAATGAGTACAAAAACAAATAAGATCATTGCTTGAGCACTAGCTATTCCAAATTTATAATGAATAAATGCATCTTGGAATATAGAGTAAACGATCAAATTAGTCGATTCTGCTGGCCCACCCTTTGTTAAGATATCAATCTGTCCGAATGTTTGAAAAGAATTAATCACAGAAACAACAGTGACAAAAAAGAGACTTGGAGTTAACATTGGTATGGTTATCTTAAATAATCGAACCCAATATCCAGCTCCATCTATTAACGCACTTTCATATAATTCTTCTGAAATATTTTGTAGTCCACCTAATAAAATGATAAAGTTAAAACCGACACTCATCCAGACCGTAGTCAATGCAATGGAAAACAATGCCCATTTAGGATCCGTTAACCACTGTATAGCTGGTAAACCTATAGTAGTTAATATATTATTTAAAAAACCAATACTAGGATGAAAGATAAATAACCAAATGGTTGAGCCAGCTGCAACAGAAACACCAATGGTTGAAGAAAAGATCACTCTAAAAAAATCAATTCCTTTTAATTTTTCATTGGCAATTATTGCTAGAAATAATGCTAGGATAATTCCTGTAGGAACTGTGTTTAAGACAAATAATAAAGTAGCCTTTATACTTAGTAAAAAACTATCTGATTGGAGCAGTTCCGTGTAGTTTTCTAACCCAACAAATAAAACTGGAGTTCCTCTTGCGTTGGTCATAAAAAAACTATAATAAAGCGTTTTTACCATTGGATAAAAAATAAAAATAATCATGAGTAATAATGCTGGGCCAACATAAAGCATTCCAGCACCAAAATTTTTCATCGATTTAACTCTATTCATGCAACCCCTCCCTTGATTTCTTGATCTTACTATAAAAATTAAGAGATCCATATTAAATACACCTTTACATAAAAGGTTTATATAATGGATCTCCAGATCTCCTCATTAACTATTAACTTGTGTCTATATTGTGTCATGGAATGAAAGCGGTGTCAATATAAAATATGATTAAAAGTTCAAAAATTTTATCATTATTCCCATAATTCATAATTTGAAGTCGTAACGGCTGTAGCACCAGCATTAAGTGCATTTTCTATATCATCCTTTGTACGAATCAGGCCACCTGCTAGAACAGGAATTCTAGTTGTTTCTTTTACTTCTTTAATCATATGTGGAATAAGGCCTGGTAATACTTCAATAAAATCAGGTTGGGTTTTCTCAAACAACTTATAACTTGTTTCTAATGCCGTTGAATCCAGTAAGAATAGACGTTGTATAGCAAGTAACCCCTTCTTTTTGGCAGTGGTTATCACTTGTGAACGAGTTGAGATTAGGCCAAATGGTTGAATGTTTTGAATCACAAATTGTGTAGCATATTCATCATTTTTTAATCCATGAATTAAATCTATGTGCAATAGCAATTTCTTATTTGCTTTTTTGCTATATTCAGAAATACTTTTTAGCTGCCCAATATGACTGTTAAGTAAAATAAAGTACTCTATATCACTCTTCAGTATTTTTTCAAAATCCTTCATATTACGTATTGCTGGTAAAATTCTTTGACCGTTAAAATCCAAAACAGGTCACTCCCTCTAAAAATAATCAGGACAGTTCTCTTATAATATATAATATAGTATTTAGTAAAAAAAATGGCCGCAAGCCCTAATGGCCAACGGCACTCCAAATAATCTCTCAACCAAAACATGTTTGGTGAATTAATCATACCATTCTATAGCGATAATGTGAATACGTTTCCCACAAAAAAATTAATTAAATTATTATTTTGTGAAAAAAGTGTGATATGTTACAATAATCATATTGCTTTTTAATGGAGGAATGAATATGGATTTTTCTATAACTGATCAAGCTTTAAAGCAAATTGAAGCATTACAATTACCTTCCAATATTGGGGTACGTATTAAAGCAGAGTTGGCTGCTGGCTGAGGTTTCACCCTTGAGGTAGAATTGGTTCTGGATGAACCAAAAGAAAGTGATCAAACAGTTCTTATCAATAACCAGATGTTTATATTTGACTCTTTTACTGCAAAAACATTCGATGAACCTCTAAAGTTAGATTATTCTGAGCTTCAGGGTTACAAATTATCTACTCCTTCTGAAATTCTAGCCTACGGGATACACCTAAGCAGTAGTGTTTAATAACACTAACTGCTAGGTACCATAAGCTAACATGATTTAGGAACTTGGTTTGTACCAAGTTCCCTTGAATATAACCTAAACAGTTTCCACGCTATATTTCAATTCTGTCTCTAGCTCACTCCTATACTGTTCTTTTTCTCGCTCTGTCCATTTTAAATATTCTGCCATGAACTGTATAACCGATTCTTTCCAGTTTATAACCCACTCCCGATTAAAAAGAATTGCCCCTGTTCTTCTTAGGAAAAAATCTAATGGAGACACAACCATCTCTTGTTCAATCCCATATACTAATGCCCCATATACAGACTTAGGCAACCCAATTTTAGAGTCGCTGCTCTGACCAATATAACGATAGATTTCACTCACATTAGAACCATACCTTTTTACAAGGTTAGTGGCCTCTTCCTTAGACAAACCGAAAGTCATTCCTTCTGCAACTTTTCTTTGGATAAAATCGATAAATCCTTTTGAACCACCAACGTCTCCTCCAGATAATGTTTTATTCTTTGTACTTGATGGAGGGAATCGTAATTGCTCTTCTTTCTGTAACTTCTCTGTTACCAAATCCACAATCCGTTCGGCCATTTTACGATAACCGGTTAATTTACCACCAGCAATGGAAATTAAGCCTGTGTCAGATACAAAAATCTCATCTTTTCTTGATACTTCAGAAGGTGATTTTCCTTCCTCATGAATGAGTGGTCTTAGTCCTGCCCAACTAGATTCGACATCACGATCCGTTAGTTTTAAATCAGGAAACATGTTATTTGCTGCTGCTAAAAGATAAGACCGATCTTCTTCTGTCATTCTTGGGTTTTGAATATCTCCTTGGTAAACCGTATCTGTTGTTCCTAAATAAGTTTTTCCTTCCCTTGGAATGACAAAAACCATTCGCCCATCTGGAACGTCAAAATAAATCGCATGTTGTAGAGGAAATTTTTTTTGATCAAAGACAAGATGAACTCCTTTGGTCAATAATAAATGTTTGCCTTGTTTAGATCCATCCATTTCCCTTACATGATCAACCCAAGGGCCAGTGGCATTGACAATTTTTTTAGCAAAAATTTCATACACCTGATTAGAAATCAGGTCTTTTACTTGTGCACCAATCAGTTTATGGTCGCGATAGATCAACTCTTCTACTTTAGCATAATTGCTAACTAATGCTCCATGTTTCTGTGCTTCTTTCATCGTTTCTATCGTTAACCTGGCATCATCTGTCCGATATTCAACATAGACCCCACTACCTTTAAGTCCATTTTTCTTCAATAGAGGTTCTTTTTTTAAGGTTTCCTCTACATTAAGCATTGTTCTTCTTTCATCTTTTTTCACATTAGCAAGAAAATCATAGACCTTTAATCCAATTGAAGTGGAAAATTTGCCAAAGGTTCCTCCTTGATAAATAGGAAGAATCATCCACTCAGGAGTGGTCACATGAGGAGCATTTTCATAAACAATTGCTCTTTCTTTTCCCACTTCTGCTACAACACCTACTTCAAATTGTTTTAAATATCTTAACCCTCCGTGTACGAGCTTTGTTGAACGACTAGAGGTTCCAGCCGCGAAGTCTTGCATTTCGACTAATCCAACCTTCATACCTCTTAATGCAGCATCTAATGCAATACCTGCACCTGTAATCCCACCACCAATAATCAAAAGATCTAGTGGTTCTTTACTCATTTGCTTTAAAAATTTGCTTCGATTAATACTAGAAAATTCCATTTCAATTCACCCTTTCTATTAAGAGTACCCACAAAAGTGACGAATTTCTTTGAAGCATTCCATAAACTTTTGCAAAACCCAACAAATACAGAAAAAAGAGACCGCAACAAAACCCTACTAGAATACCTAATAAGGATGTTACGGTCTCTCCAATTCTCCGACCTGTATTTTAATTGTCATCATCATTATATATCAAAAAGAAATACAGCTCAAGAAAAATGATCTTCTTCCAAGAATAGAGACTCAATTTCTTACCCAGCTTTCCCTAAAAACAAACTAACGATTAAAATCACAAAAACGATCGTTGTGATCACAACAAAAAGAAAATCCTTTTCTTGAATAAAGACAATAATCGAAATGGCTACTCTAAATATGGGGGTAAGAATTAACAAAAGTAAACCTGTTAATATCACTGCATAGGGTTTTAGTTCAAGAAATCCCTTCAAAATTTCAATGGTATGAGTGGGATAAGATTGATTGGGATACCCTGTGTTCCCACTAATGACAAATAATAATAAGCCGATAAAAATGGTGATGGCGCTAATGAAGACCCCTATTCTTAGCAGCTTGCTTATTGTAACTTCCATTTTGCGGATATTTTCATCCTGCTTTTGCTCTTCTCTACTTAATGTTTGACTCATGAAATAACCCCCCAACCTTTAAGAAGCATTTCAATGGCAACATAAACTAAGACAGGAATAAAAATTTTTCTTATTGTTACACTTCTCAAATTCTGCATCAATTTTGTGCCAAATACTGCACCGATTAAAACCCCTACAGCTACAGGACCTGCAATTTTGGGATCTATATCTCCCCTCATCAAGTAAACCCCTGCACTTGCTGCTGCTGTCACACCGATCATAAAATTACTTGTTGCACTTGAGACTTTCATAGGAAGTTTCATAAACATATCCATCGCCATCACTTTAAAACTTCCACTACCAATTCCTAATAGGCCAGAAATAACGCCTGCAACATACATCATTCCAAATCCACCATATACGCCAGTTACCTTATACCTTACTTGTTGCTCTAATGCCTTATCATAATATTCTCCATGTAGCCCTAATTTATTAGCAATAGGGTGTGGGACACCCCCAACCGGCAATTCCTGATTCCTTTTTTGTAGCATGGTGATGGCTGAGAATAATAACAATAAGCCAAATAAAATATAAAGAATATGAGGCCTAATCAAGCCAGCAATGAATGCTCCTGTTAAAGCTCCTGTTGTAGTAGCTAATTCTAAAAACATCCCAACACGAATATTGGTTAATTTATCTCTGACATAGACGACAGCTGCCCCACTTGATGTAGCGATCACAGAAACAATACTAGCACCGATTGCATAATGAATAGGGATTTTAAACAATAAAGTAAGTGCTGGAATCACGATGATCCCACCACCTAGTCCTAAAAGAGAACCGAAGACTCCAGCTACAATGGAGACCATAAAAATCAATAATACAGATATAGCCAAGGCTGTCATCTCCTCAATTGATACCCAGTTGTTCATTTGTTTCATATTCATATCTTAGTATTACTATGTTTACCCTGCGATTCGCTTGTCTATGCTCTTGTGTGTCATTTTTATAAACAGGTTGGTATTCACCATAACCAACGATCCTTAACCTTTCAGGCTTAATTTGGTGTTTTTCTATCAGGTAATGTAATACAGATGAAGATCTAGCTGCAGATAAGTCAAAATTAGATTTATAAGTCGATCCCGGTCTAATGGGAAGATTATCGGTATGACCTTCAATACTTAATGGATTTTGAATTTCTTTAAACATCGCTGCCAAACTGTCTAAAATTCCCCTAGCTTCAGGTTTTATCTCTGCTTTTCCCAAATCAAAGAAAATCTTTTCTTTTAATGAAATTTGTATACCGCGTGGGAGTTCAATCATTTCAATACTATCTTCTAAATGATTGGCTTTAATATATTGTTCTACTTTTTTTCGTAGGTCTTTTAATCCTTTTTCGAGTTGCTTTTGATGCTCATCCTCTAGATTTTTAATAATGTTTTCCTTTAATTTATTTTGTTGCCCGTCACCGGTTCCAGTAATTCCATTCTTTCCAGTCCCTTCAACAAAGGAACTATAATAAAATGCATCAGAAAGGGAAGCAGCAATTTGGTCGAATTTTTGAACTTCTAATTTACTCATTGAATACATCACAACAAAAAAGATCATTAACAAGGTGATTAAATCAGCATATGTAATTAGCCAGCGTTCGTGATTTTCAGGGGCTTCTCCTTTTTTCTTACGACGATTACTCATTGTTGTCACCTATTGGATTCTCTTCATCATCTATACGTTCTGCAGGTGGCAAGAATGCCAATAATTTTTTCTTGAGCATCTGCGGATTTTCACCTGCCTGAATCGATAAAATCCCCTCTACTTCAATTTCTTTAATTAAGACCTCCATCTGACTTCTTGCTTTTAATTTTGCAGCAATAGGAAGATAAATGACATTGGCACTAGCAACACCATACAAGGTTGCAATAAAGGCTACAGCAATAGAGGGGCCTAATTCATCTGGATTCGATAGGTTCCCTAACACATGGACAAGCCCCATAACCGTTCCGATGATTCCCATCGTAGGCGCAAATCCACCTGCAGATTCAAAGATTTTAATTCCTTTTTCATGTCTAGCTTCTATATTTGAAATTTCAATTTCAAGGATTTCTCTAATCAGTTGAGGGTCAACTCCATCAACGACCATCATTAATCCTTCACTTAAAAAAGGATTACCTTTTAAATCTTCATAACGCTGTTCTAAAGCAAGAATCCCTTCACGTCTAGCGAGTGAAGAAAAATCCACCAATTGTCTGATTGACTCATGAACATGAAGCTTTCTTTCAGTGAATGCTATATTTAACAATTTTGGAACAGTCTTTAATTGTGACATCGGAAAACTTACAATAACTGCTCCAAACGTTCCGCCAAAAACAATCATAAACGCTGTTATTTGTAGAAGAGAAGTAAAATGTCCTCCTTCTAAAATGAAACCACCAATAAGTCCTGCAAATCCTAAAATAAGTCCAATAATTGTCGATAAGTCCATCTAGTCACATCCTCTAAAACAACATAAATTTACTTCAGATTCTCTTATTCGACATTATTTTCATTATTCCTTCCTCATCTTCCTACAAAAGTAACGGTTGCCGTGAAGTTAATACCTTGGTCCCATATTAAGAAGTCTTAAGAAGGAAAACTAATCCTAAAGACTTAGTTTTTGATAAAAGAAAAAAACCCTAACAAATGTTAGGGAGAGGATGATTGATTAAATTGAAGTTTAAAGACCAACAGCAGCACGTTGTTCTGTAATGATTCCTTTTACAATAGCTACATCAAATTTTTCCTTTTCCATTAAAAAGCTTTGATTACTGTCTAAATAACAACATGCGTAAAATAGACGATCGATATCTCTAAGTTCAAAGGGTTTTCCAGATTTCATCTGATAGATTTTATCATTTACCTTCATCATATCAAACACCCCAATCTTCTTGTTAACTGTATTATAACAATATACTATATAACAGTCAACACCTATTTAAATTTTGTATTATAACAAAATTTAAACATCTATTTATTTAAGTAAAAAAAAGGTTTGTATATTCCATCGCGCTCCGTCATCCGTGCCCTTCTATGAATAAAGATTACGGAGAGAAGGGCACTTCTGAAGGCACACAAAGTGTACAAGTCGTGCTACACAGCTAAAGCTGCTAGTCACGCTATGTAGCAGCTTATGGAATATACAAACCCTTAAATGACAGATGGAAGAAAGAGATGAGATTAATGTGAGTCTTATTATTTTGTAAAAATATGATCCCCTATTTTTAAAATTTGCGGCCTTGACCATATCCAAGCAGATGTTGCAGTGTCTGGGTTAAAGTAATATAACGCACCTTTTGATGGATCCCAACCTCTAATTGCATCAAGTGCTGCCAATTTAACTGTCTCATTAGGAGTGAGCCAAAATTGACCATCAGCTACTGCAGTAAAGGCACGATCTTGGAAGATCACGGATTTAAGATCATTTGGGAATTTCTTAGAATGAACGCGATTTAAAGCTACAGCAGCAACAGCTACTTGACCTTCATAGGGTTCACCTCTGGCTTCACTATATACCAATCGAGCCAATAGATTAAATTCATCTTGTGACAAACTATATTTCTTCAGCGTTTTCCAAGTGATTGGACCTACAATTCCATCAATCATAAGTCCATAATTACTTTGAAACTTTTTAACCACATTTAATGTTTGATATCCATAGATTCCATCTATATCTACTGAATAATTTAATTGCTTTAAACGATATTGCAAATCCCAAACATCCCCATTACTACTTCCATACGTTAAAAGTGTAGGTGTCTGGGCATTGGCCTCATCATTTATTGGAATGATTGAAAAGACTAATGATAAAATAAAGATAGATATCATCATTTTCTGTAATTTTTTCAACATGGTTACAAATTCTCCTTTCTTACTTAAGCTTTAGGGCCATTTTTTCTGGTCTTTAGGCACTAAGTAATAGGGAAGACTCGTCGATAAGTTTACATAATATCTAACGCTTATTCAATATGAGTTTATTGGTAACGTTGAGAATTTCTACTTTAATTTAACAAATAAAGGAACTTTAAGGGGGGATGATCATGAAAGGAAAAGTTTTAAGAAAATGGTTCAAACGCTATCTATTTATCATTTTGGGTACTTTTTTTGTTGCTATAGGATTGGAAACATTTCTCATTCCCAATCAAATAATTGATGGTGGCATTATTGGATTATCGATTATCTTAAGTGAACTGACAAATTATCCGCTTGGTCTTTTTATTGTCATATTAAATATTCCTTTTTTGTTTGTTGGCTACAATCAGATTGGAAAAACATTCGCAATCACTACACTTATTTCAGTTGGCTTTTTGTCCATCTTTGTCTCATTTGTCCATCAATTTGATGTGGTAACAGGAGATATGTTTCTAGCTACTATTTTTGGTGGGATTATCCTAGGTATTGGTGTAGGTCTCATAATTAGAAACGGAGGATCCTTAGATGGAACAGAGATCATTGCAATTTTAGCAAATAAACGTTTTGGTTTTTCTGTTGGTGAAATTGTGATGTTTTTTAATATTTTTATCATGACTGGGGCTGGGATTGTCTTTACCTGGGAAAGTGCGATGTATTCTTTAGTTGCTTATTTTATTGCCTTTAAAACGATTGATATTGTGATCGCTGGCCTTGATGAGTCAAAGTCTGTTACGATTATTTCCGATCAGCCTGATTTGATTGCCGAAAAGATAATTGCTAGACTTGGCCGTGGAGTTACACACATATATGGAAAAGGTGGCTATACTAAAGAGGACAAGGAATTATTATACGTAATTGTCACAAGACTAGAGGTGGCAAAGTTGAAATCGATCATTGAAGAAATAGATCCTAATGCCTTTGTTGCGATTGAACATGTTAACGATGTCATGGGTGGTAGATTCCAAAAAAAATCCATCCATTAAATAGTTTATTCATATAGATTGGAGAATTCTTTATGCATCAGTTACCAGAAACATTTAAATCAAGAATGAAACAGTATTTAAATAAAGATTATGAATCTTTTATCAAAACCTACGAACAATCACATACACAGGGATTAAGAGTAAATACTTTAAAATTAACCACGGACCAATTCTTATCTCTCTCACCCTTCCAACTTCAAGTCGTTCCTTGGACAGCGGAAGGCTTTTATTATCAAGAAGAAGATCGTCCTGGTAAACATCCATACCATGCCGCTGGTTTATACTATATTCAAGAACCTAGTGCAATGGCTGTTACAGAGGTTTTAGATCCACAGCCTGGTGAAAAAATCTTAGATCTAAGTGCTGCTCCTGGTGGGAAGTCAACACATATTGTCACCAAAATGAAAGATAAAGGGTTGCTAGTAGCTAATGAAATTCATCCAACACGAGTAAAGGCTTTATCAGAAAACTTGGAGAGATTTGGTGCAAAACATATTCTCGTTACCAATGAATCTCCAAAACATTTAGCCAAGATCTTTCCAGAATACTTTGATCGTATCCTAGTAGATGCCCCATGCTCTGGCGAAGGAATGTTTCGTAAAAATCCTGAAGCGATTGCGGAATGGTCTGAATCGCACGTCCAATATTGCGCTATTCGTCAACAAGACATTTTAGATGAAGCACAGAAAATGCTAAAACCAGGTGGTACATTGGTATATTCAACTTGTACCTTTGCTCCAGAAGAAAACGAAGGTACGATTGCAAGGTTTATTGATAAATACCCTCAATTTGAAATTGAACCAATCCCTGATACTTTAGCAGGTTTATTTAAAAGTGGTGAACCAAAATGGGTTGAAAATGACGATTCATCTAAGCTTCAATTTACCCTTCGCTTATGGCCACATCACATTCAGGGAGAAGGTCATTTCATTGCGAAACTACATAAAAAAGAATCAACAGTAGAAGCCACATTTAAGCCGATGCAAGTTAAATCTTTACCAGAAGCCGTTCAATATTATCGTTCATTTGCTAAGGAACATTTGAACGAGGTTGATGAAGGGATTTTTCACTCTTTTGGCGATCATCTTTATCTCGTACCTGATGGTCTTCCAGATCTAAAAGGAATCAAAGTGGAGCGATTAGGTCTCCATTTAGGAGAATTAAAGAAAAAAAGATTTGAACCTAGTCATGCTTTAGCCATGGCTTTATCGAAAAATCATGTAAGGCAGTTCCTACCTTTAAATTTAGAACAGGCGGAAAAGTATTTGCGTGGAGAGACACTTCAAGTAGAATCCAATCAGACAGGCTGGACTTTGGTAACGATCGATGCTTACCCATTAGGCTGGGGTAAAATTTCTAATCATCAGTTAAAAAATCATTATCCAAAAGGATTAAGATGGAAGTAAGTAATCATTTGACATTATAAAAAAGGTTTGTATATTCCATCGCACTCCGTCATCCGTGCCCTTCTATGAATAAAGATTATGGAGAGAAGGGCACTTCTGAAGGTCGCAGCTTATGGAATATACAAACCCTTAAATGACAAATGGAAGAAAGTTATACTTTCTTAATCTTGAAGCAAAAAATATCCACCAGCCTGGTGGATATTATTTTTCGATCATTTTTGTATGGTTACGAGATATATATCATTTTTTTGTTGATATGAAGCTTTTATATTTTTCAATTTACAATATTGAATGATGTTTTTTGCTGATTGCTCACGTTCTACTATCATGTTAAATGTTCCATCCAATTGATTTAGTGCTTGTTTTAATTGATGAACAGGGTCAGGCACATCCATATTTCGATAATGATCGATTGGAACATTTCTAGTATCCACTGTTTTACCTTCAATCTTTAGAGGAATACGGTATTCCTTCATAATACGCAATTCTTGTTCTTTCCATTGTTCCTCTGTTAAATCTTTCCTTCCAAATAAATTACAGTGGCAGGTTCCATGTATTTCTATGTCATGAGCTGCATATGTACATGGGCACACTAGTTGACGATCAATTTTTTTATCCCCTGTCGCTTCAAAGCATGGACAAATTCGTTGACCATACATTTCTTCATTTTCAGCGAGCCAAATTTTTAAGTTCGTTAAATACATTTTATGTGGATTAACAGATAAACCTTTTACTTCAGCATATTTGTTAATCCATCGGCTAGCTTGATTAATCTTCTTACGATATTTGATATATCCACCAAAGAAATCTTTATACATACGAAGATTTGCTTTTAATTTACCCATATATTTCACCTCCTTTCATTCAAACATGTAAATTCTAACACAGTTAAAAATACCCCGCAAGGTATTTTACGTTCCTCCTTCTACCTTCATTTTTTCGCTTCTACTTCATAAAAATATTAATTCTTTGTAAAGAATTTACGAAAAATAAGATGAGGTCTTGCTTTTTCACCTCTATTTTGCTTATATATAAGTATATCCTTATATCTTTATTACAAATGAATAGAACAATTTAAATAAAAAAGAATGCGAGGATGACAACATGACAAAAAAGAAACCAATCCTTTATTTTATTTGTACAGGAAATTCTTGTCGTAGCCAAATGGCCGAGGGATTTGGGAAAAAATATGCAAATGGCGAGTTAGAAGTATATAGCGCTGGAGTAGAAGCACATGGCTTAAATCCAAGAGCGGTTGAAGCGATGAAAGAAGTTGGGGTAGATATTAGTAACCATACTTCAGATATTATTGATCCAGAAATCTTAAATAACGCCGCTTATGCCATTACACTTTGTGGGGATGCTGAAGAACGTTGTCCATATTCACCTCCACATGTAAAACGAATTCACTGGCCATTACATGACCCAGCCAAAGCAACAGGAACCGAAGAAGAAATCATGGCTGTATTTCGTGAAGTAAGAGACAAAATTGACCAATTAGTGTATGATGTGATTGAGGAGGCCAAGAAGTCGGCAAAGGAGGAATGATTGTTGACTATACCTTTACAGCTAGCTGAACAAATGAATGAGATTGAAAAACAAGCTGAGATTCTTAAAATATTAGGTGATAAAACAAGGCTAACGATTTTCTCTTTACTAAAAGTAAGAGAGCTTTGTGTGTGTGAATTAACAGATCTATTAGACGTTTCGCAACCAGCCATATCTCAACATTTAAGGAAACTCAAATTGTTGAATCTTGTAAAAGAACGTAAAGTAGGACAATGGGTCCATTATTCTATTAGAAAACCAAATGAAGATGAACTACTACTCAAGTCAATTATTGACCATTTGCCCGATATGACAAGTATGATTATGATCCTAGATCAAGGAAAAAGCTGTAACTTTTCTGAAGCAAAAAAGTAAATCCACCAAACTAGGTGGATTTATTTTTGATTCATTTCACCTTTAAAATTTTATATTTATATCAGGTCTAGTTAAAATCCCATTAAAAAATGCACTATAAACTGCCCTTTTGATATGCCCTTTATTGCAAATCTTCTCTGTCATTAATTGATGCATGCTCATATGACCAATCATTCCAAAAAGAGCTGGTCCCATCAATTCAATCTCAATGTCTTGACGAATATATTGATGTTGTTGTCCCCAAACAAAAATTTCTTCTATATACGACAAATAACGTTTACGAATTCTTTGTACTTCTTCATGCCAAATTTCTTCCAAATGCCAAACCTCAGACATCATCAATTTATAAAAATGGGGATATTCTATAAATAAATCTACTTGGGTATCTACATTATTTTTAATATATAAAAAACCACTATTTTCAACATTTTCTGTTCTTTTTTTCATTTCACTTATCAAAAATTCAACTCCTGTTTCCAAGAGTTCTAAAAACAACTGGTTTTTCCCTTTAAAGTAATAATAAAACGTACCCTTTGATGTTCCAGAAATCTTTACAATCTCATCAACAGTTGATTCCCCAAGACCCTTTTTTGAAAACAACTCTAATGCGATCTGCAAAATTTTCGACTTATTATCCTCATTAGAAAACATATTTTGCTCCACCTTGTTTTTTGATATCATTATATCTCTGACACTTCATCAATAGCTAGTTTATTCTAAGAAGTAAAGAAGCAAACGTAACAATGAACCATCGGACGTTTGCTTCCCCATTAATAGTTAACAAAATTGCCGTTTTCGTTAATTTATCGTAAGATCCGTTAGAAGAATAAACGGAAAACAACCAAGATTAACAATGGACCTACAATATAAGACATAATCTGTTTGCCTTTTGGACTCCATTTCTTCTCAAATAAAATCATGATCAGGCTGATTCCCACATAAAAGATCCATGCCCAGGAAAACATTTTGGCTTGAAAAAAGGAATAATCAACAAGGACTTGCCCCGTTAATAAACCAATGACCGCAAACTACCAATCGTTCTTCCTACTAGTCCCCCTATAAATGCAAAGATAGCAACAGGCCAAAATACATTTTTAGGAATTTGAAGAATTTACTCCTTGTTCCCACGAACGAATAGAAAGGAAGCTAAGAGCATGACTAAACCATTAATAATAATTGCTTGATGAATATCGATTTTCAACCAAAACATTAATAATAGAACAAGAAAAATTCTGTCAATCGTAATTTTCAAGTAAAGCGTGACAACCCCTACAATCGCCTCCTATTTTTAAAATTATTAAGAAGTAATTCCTAACCACCTCTCTCCTTGCTACATTTTTTATAGACCATTTATTCTATATATTACTATATACTTATATCATACAACATTCTGACCTACTATTAAAAGTATTATATTTCATGATTTCGCAACAATTGTTAACTCTGAAAGTTTGTTTAAAACTACATAATTTATTGATGAAGTACATGAATCAACTATTATTAGAATTAGTATAAACAGACACAAACTGTTCAAAAAAATCATCTTGCTATTTATAGACTGAACGGTCTACTATATAAATAGATTAGCAATTGCTAATATATTAAAAAGATGGATGGGAGAGATTAAAATGGTAAATCCAAAAGATTATTTAGAAGCAGGTCAACAATTTCACGGCCATAAATGTCCAGCGATGCCAATGGGGTTACGTGTAGGAGCTGCTGCAATGAATAAATTAGGCGTAAATCGCGCACAAGACGGGCAGCTTATCGCTTTGGTCGAAATTGGAAAAGACCACTGTGCTACTTGTTTTGCTGATGGTGTACAGATGATTACGGGTTGTACATTAGGAAAAGGAAATATCCAAAAATTGAATTACGGAAAATGGGGTGTTACCCTTATTGACCGCAAGAGTGGAAAAGCAGTAAGGGTATCTCCAAAAGCGGAAGCCATGGCCAACAATAAAAAGTCGAAATTCTTTAGCGATTATCGGATGAAAGGCCTACCAGCTAGTTCCGTTCCATCAGAAATTGCTGATCCATTGGTAGAAGGGGTAATGAATGCTCCAGATGAAAAGATTTTGATTATTGGCGAAGTATTTGATTATCAAGTAGAAAATCATGCACATACCTTCGATTCCTTCGTCTGTGAAGAATGTGGGGAAATGACGGTTGAAGCTTACGGTCGAGTTAAAGGGGATAAAAAAGTTTGTATTCCATGTTCGGGTTGGGAAGTTTAATCAGGTGATTCTATGTTTAATTTAATTATCTTCATTCTCATTTTATTGTCCTCCTTCCTCTTCGCCATGCTAGGTCTTGGCGGGGGGATGGTGTACATTCCAATCCTTAAATGGGCAGGACTCGATTTCAAAGAAGTCGTCATTCCATTAGGATTACTATTAAACGGGTTAAACACTTTATTAGCACTTATCCCCTATCATAAAGCGAAACTCGTTGATTATAAAGGGATGTGGCCCATGGGAGTCACAGCGGTAATCTTTGCCCCAATTGGCGCATTGGTTACTCCTTACATCTCAAAACCTATATTAATCATATTATTTGCAATTCTTGTACTGATAGCTGCATTAAAAGTTTTTTATGACTTGAATAAGGCAAATAAAAAACAAAAATTGGTCGCCACTAGTGGCGCTTCAAGTGAAATTGCGGCCACAGCTGAAACAAAGGTATACACACTTCGGCAGAAGCAAATCATCGGAGGATCCACAGGAGCAGGAATTGGATTTATCGGCGGTTTATTAGGTGTTGGTGGTGGATTTATTATTGCCCCAATCCTGATGATGCTAGGTTACAAAACAAAAGAAGCAGCAGCAACAACAGCCTTCGTCGTTACCTTTTCCTCATTTTCAGGCTATTTAGGTCATCTAAGCAAAGGTCTTCCGTTAAGTTGGTTAACCTTTTTAGCCATTCTCGCGGTCATCATCGGTTCGCAAATTGGTAGCAATTTTATGGTGAAAAAAGCAAAAGGTTCAACAGTAAAATTAATTTACGGCATTACACTTGTACTGATTGCAATAAAACTTATTTTCGACTTATTTTAAGAGCAAAGTAGAGATAGACCTTTCATAACTTTATAAAGGTCTATCTTGTTTTTTTTGGACTTTCATTTTATTATATAAGTATGTAATTATATTAACTACATAAATTTCTTAAGTGAGGAGTGTTTGTTCTTGAGTGAGAAAGTTGGAAAAAGATTATCATTCTTGGATCGATATCTTACCGTATGGATATTTGCGGCGATGATTATCGGAATTGGGTCGGGATATTTGTTCCCAGGAATGGTAACCTTACTTAACAAAGCACAAGTAGGTACGACTTCCATCCCGATTGCTATTGGTCTAATCTTAATGATGTATCCTCCATTAGCAAAGGTTCGTTACGAAGAAATGGGCCAAGTATTTCGGAATGGAAAAGTTTTAGGACTTTCATTAGTACAAAACTGGATTATCGGTCCATTACTGATGTTTTTCTTAGCCATTACCTTTTTACGAGACTATCCAGAGTACATGATTGGTCTGATTATGATTGGATTAGCCCGTTGTATTGCGATGGTCATCGTATGGAATGATCTCGCCAAAGGGGATACTGAGTATGCAGCAGGACTTGTGGCCTTTAACTCGATTTTTCAGGTCTTATTCTATTCCCTTTACACGTACATCTTTATTACCGTATTACCCAGTTGGTTTGGTCTAAAAGGATTTGCAGTTGATATCACGATTGCAGAGGTAGCCAAAAGCGTCTTCATCTACTTAGGTGTTCCTTTCATTGCCGGAATGGTGACTCGCTATTCCTTCGTGAAAGCAAAGGGAAAAGATTGGTATGAGAAAAACTTCATTCCCAAAATCAGCCCGATTACATTAATATCTTTACTCTTTACAATTATCGTCATGTTCTCATTAAAAGGAAATATGATCATTAAATTACCTCTTGATGTCGTGCGGATTGCCATCCCGTTATTAATTTATTTTGTTGTCATGTTTCTTGTTTCTTTCTATATCAGCAAGAAAACAGGCGCAGGATATTCAATTTCTACGACGTTGTCCTTTACATCTGCAAGTAACAACTTTGAATTAGCGATCGCTGTAGCAGTTGGCGTGTTTGGAATCAACTCTGGGGAAGCCTTTGCCGCTGTAATCGGTCCCTTAGTAGAAGTTCCAGTAATGATTGGATTAGTCAATGTTGCATTGTGGTTTCAAAAAAAGTACTTTCAACAATTTCAAAAAATATAAGCAATAATTTAAGGGATGAGCTTATGAGATTTATAGGCTCATCCCTTATTCTTTCGTTAGTAATAGATTCATTCTATTTCGTCATAGTATATAGAATCTACACTTTCAAGCAATGGATACTTTTGGCTTTATCATCAATTTACTAGAAAGAAATTTTTCAATCTTTTTAATATGTAATATAGCTAATAACATAAGGAATAGTCTCAATTTACTTACCTATTTTTGGGGCGGTGTTGCAATTAATGAAGCTATAATTCCCAGAACTGGAAAAATCATCATGATATAGATAATTTGAGTGTAATCTCCAAACATATCATAGGCAACCCCAAATGGTAGTGGCCCAAAGGCAGAACCTAGAACCGTTGCTGTCATTGCAACACCTTTGATACTTCCTATATGTTTTCGACCAAAATAGTTAGGCCAGATAATGTTCAAAGTGATCCTTTCAAATCCACCTACAACACCCCAAATAAAACCAAATAAAATTGCAAATTTAATAGAATAAGTATTCTGAAGTACAAATAAGAATATTAATTCACCTAAAAACACTACCGCTAAAACCATATGACTTTTAACTCTTTCCAATATAAATCCTGTAATCATCGCAACGGGGAAACCCATTATGGCCATAAGACTTAAAATAAGGGCTGAAGCAGTTGATGAAATCCCATTTTCATCTAAGATAGAACATCCTCAGGTTTATTTCTTATAAAAAAATAAGCTAGTGGTACAAATAAAAATATTAATAATATAGCCCATACTCTCCAAGCTATAGGCCATCCCCATGTATGAATCATCCAGTTGTTTATAGGAGGAAAACGTTTTAATTTTTAAAAACTTAATCTCATATGTTGCTTACTTTTTCTTGCATTTAATTTTATGTAAAGAATAAGTAAAAACAGGGTAAAGGACTTGCTTTCTTCCCCTTTTTTTGTTTATATATAAGTATATCTTTATATTTTTATCACCGATTCACGAGTGAAATAATGATGAATGCGAGGAATACAAACATGGCAAAAAATAAACCAATCATCTACTTTATTTGCACAGGGAACTCTTGCCGTAGCCAAATGGCTGAAGGGTTTGGAAAAAAATATGCAAATGGCGATTTTGAAATTTACAGTGCTGGAGTAGAGGCGCACGGTCTCAATCCAAGAGCGGTAGCGTCCATGAAAGAAGTTGGTGTAGACATAAGTCAGCATCAATCAGAAATTATCGATCCAGAGCTTTTGAACAAAGCCTCTTATGCCATCACTTTATGTGGAGATGCAGAAGAACGTTGTCCATATACTCCACCACATGTGAAACGAATTCACTGGCCTTTAGAAGACCCTGCGAAGGCAACCGGTACAGAAGAAGAGATTATGTCCGTCTTCCGTAAAACAAGAGATGTTATTGATAAACTCGTTCATGATATTATTGAGGAAGCAAGGGAAAACACTAAGGAGGAGTAATAATTGAATAATCCTCATCTCAATGAGTTAGAAGAAATTGCAGAATTATTAAAGATACTCGGAGATAAAACACGACTCACACTATTTTCTTTGTTAAAGGTGAGAGAATTATGTGTTTGTGAGCTAACAGAATTACTCGATGTCTCTCAACCAGCAATCTCCCAACACCTACGAAAATTAAAATTGTTAAATTTGGTAAAAGAACGGAAACAGGGCCAATGGGTTTATTATTCATTAAGAAAGCCAAATGAAGATGAGACTATGTTACAAACGTTAATTGAACATTTACCTGATTTATCTGAATGGCTTACATGCCTTGATTTAGGAGAAAGCTGTAACTTTCCTATAAATGAAAACAAAAAAAAATCCCTTTAAAAGGGATTTTTTGTTGCATTTTAATTAAGCATGTATGGCTTCGTCATGAACATCCAAGCCTGCTTCCATGATTGCTTCAGATAATGTAGGATGGGGATGAACTGTATGTGCCACTTGAGAAGCCGTTGCTCCAATCACTCTCGCTACGGCTGTCTCTGTTATCATATCCGTAACATGAGGGCCCATCATGTGTACACCGAGTATCTTGCCCGTTGTCTTATCGGTCACGAACTTAATAAAACCATCTACTTCCCCATATATAAGGGCTTTACCGTTCCCTCGTAATTGAAATTTCCCAACCTTTACATTATAGCCTTGCTCTTTTGCTTCAAGTTCTGTTAATCCCAAGCTAGCAACCTCTGGATTTGTAAATGTTGCTCGAGGAATAGCAAGGTAATCCATCGGTTCAGGGTTCTTCCCTGCGATATGATTAACAGCAATCATTGCTTCATGTGAAGCAACGTGAGCCAATTGAAGACGTCCAATTACATCGCCAATCGCATAGATATCTGGATTGGTTGTTTGAAAATATTCATTGACTTGAATGACTCCTTTTTCCACCTTTACATTGACATCTTCTAACCCAATTCCTTCTATATTTGCCTGTCGTCCTACAGAGACAAGTATTTTTTCTGCCTTAAAATGAAGGATTTGATCACCATTTTTTGCGTCTAATTCCACTTGACGATCAGTTATTCGAATGGATTCAGGCAGTACAGCTGTTTGGGTATGAATTTTAATTTTCCTTTTCTTCATTACTCGAGTCATTTCTTTACTGATTTCCTCATCTTCTAACGGAAGAATTCGAGGTAAGAATTCAATGACTGTTACTTCTACACCAAAATCATGTAACATGGAAGCCCATTCCATTCCAATGACTCCCCCACCTATAATAATGGCTGAATTAGGTAAGGAACTCATTTCAAGAGCTTCATCACTAGTCATAATATACTCACCATCAATGGCTAATCCTGGCAATGTTTTTGGGCGAGATCCTGTGCCAATGATGATCTTTTTCGTTGTCGCAATTTCTTTTTCACCATTTTCTTTTCTAACTTCTAAATACTGCAAATCTAAATCACCAGGGTTTCTTAAAATCTGACCATACCCATGGATCAGTTTCACATTATTTTTCTTAAATAAAAATTCTATCCCTTTATGCAATTGATCGACAACGTTCTGTTTTCGACTTTGAACTTTAGCAAAATCATAATGCGTTCCTTCAGTAAGAATACCATATTGGATTGACTCCATTGTATTACGAAAGATTTCTGCACTTCTTAGCAGGGCTTTCGTTGGGATACAACCTCGATGAAGGCAAACACCACCTACTTTATCCTTCTCAATTACTGCAACCTTTAACCCTAATTGAGCTGCATGAATCGCACCAACATATCCTCCTGGACCACCACCTAAAAAAACAAGATCATAAACGTTTGCTTCCTTCATTTTCATTGATCCTTCCTCACTTTCTTTTTTTTATCCTATATCCATAGAAAACATATCCGTAGAATGTCTAACTTCATTTTGATGTTCTATTTGTAACGTTACATGACTAATTCCAAACTTGTGTCGAAGTATTTCCTGTAACTCATGATTGACTTCACTTCCAACATTATTTCGAATAACAACATGTGCGGATAACATAATGCGTTCAGGTGTCAAACTCCAAATATGCAAATCATGAACATTCAGAACTTGTGCATGCATTTTCATTGCTCTTGCTACTTGTTCAAAAGATAAGTGTTCTGGTGTAGATTCCATAAGAATAAAAAAGGTTTCCTTTAAAATTCTCCATGAACTCATTCCAATAACAATGGCAATGAGAAAACTGATAATAGGATCTAATAGATACCAGTTTGTGAAATAGATAATAATACCACTCAATAACACACCAGCCGAGATGACTGCATCTCCTAGGATATGCAACATGGCACTTTTTATGTTTATATTCTTTTCATGCCCTTTCATACTCCAACCAATATATAGATTAAAAACTAAACCGATTGATGCAGTAATAAATAAGACGCTACTATTCTCTATCGCTGTTGGGTGAACAATACGATCATATGCCTCCCATGCAATAACAACCGTAATCACCAACAAGGATAATGCATTAATCAATGCAGCTAATACACCAGAACGATGATATCCATATGTCATTCGTGCATTGGGTTGTTGTTCCGATTTATGAATAGCATAAAAAGCGATTAATAGTGAAGCGACATCTGTCAACATATGTCCCGCATCGCTAATTAACGCCAAACTATTTGAAATAATTCCGCCTAGAACTTCAATAATGAGAATCGTTGATGCAAGCAGAATCGCCTTTTTCATCTCCCCTTTACTAGATCCCCCGTGGACATGTGCACCATGGGAATGAGCATGGGAATGAGAACTTTTTGTATCTTGATTTTGGTTGTGTTCATGGCCATGGGCGTGTTCATGATTATCTTCATGTTGATGCTCTGACTCTTGCTCATGATTATGTTGTGCCATTGCATTTCCTTCTCTTGACATTTCCATCTCTCCTTTTTAATGGATACTTTCTTTTCTCATTTCAGTTTGATAGATCTGAGCGAATTGGTTTTCAGGAACTAGTTTGTTTAATAAATAAGCTATCGTTCCAATACCAACTAGATTGACGATAAATCTTGTTACCGTAAAAGTTAATCCTAAAGATGTTGATTCTAATACTAACATTGGAATTTTTGTTGTCGACCAAGCACCGATAAAGATACATATATTTGTGTATTTAACTCCCTTTTTCATGAAGATGCCAGCAATTGGGAAAGCTGTATATAATGGTCCAACTGCCACTGAACCTAATAAGAATGATAGAAAGCCTCCAACAATACCAGAACGATTCCCCATATATTTCATCATCGTTTCTCTAGGAACCCAAACATCCAATAACCCTAATAGTAGAAAGATAGGTGGCAATAAAACGGCCATCTCCTTAAAGCCATTTCCTGTGATTTTTAATGATCGATATCCATAGTTCGGGTAAAAAATGAGAATGAGCCCAAAAACTACGATTGTGAGAACAAAAAATCGATATCTTTTCCATAAACTTGTCATTCTAGCCCACCACCTTTGAAAGAACAAAAGCTACGAGAAACGAAAATAGAAATGCAAAAGAGTTTCGCAAAAAAGATAGTTTTTTTCCAAAGTATTGAATTTCAACAGGTAATGTTATAATACCCACCATCATCAAGGTAGAAATAAATGCTCCTATCTGCATATAACCGGCACCATTTTGCAACAAAGTAGCTGCCATTGGAAACGCAACGAATCCTGGAATTAACGAGATGGACCCAATCACCGCTGAAAGAATTACTCCTAACCACCCTGATTTCGCACCAATCAATTGTGAAATAAGTTGTGGATTTAATGCAGAAATAATAATTCCTACGAATAAATTGATTGTAAGTAATTGTGGTAAAATCCCCTCAAAAGATTTCCATGCCTTTTTTAATGCTTTTTTTGTTTTTGTTTTATCCTTATAGAAGGATAAAATGAATAAGAGAACGGTAAGACTATATAACAGATAATTGTCCATCTCGATAACTCCTTCTTGAAAATTAAAAAGGGGGTTAACCTAAGCTAATTCTTATGTCTCTATTTCTACCAACCTACTTATTTCGTTTTACTGCAATTAAATCCCATAAATAAGTAATCACTAAAGAACCAATAAACCCTGCTAAAATGTTATATCCTAAAGCCATCCATCCCCAATCTCCTAAGAGAATATCTCCTAACCATGCACCTATCAGTGCTGCTAGTGATGAGGACCACACTCCACCATAATTAAATTTTTTGCCCATAAAAAATAGATAATTTACAATCAAAAGACTGATAGCCGCAACAATAATTAAAATAATCCAATACATTAATACTCCTCCTCCATTAACATAAATGTGATTAACCCCCTAATAAATCAGTCTAGTCTTCACTCAATAATGCTTCCATTGCAGGAACAGAAGCGGAAATAACGGATGTCGCTT
This sequence comes from Tepidibacillus sp. HK-1, assembly GCF_001748485.2. NCBI lineage: Bacteria > Bacillati > Bacillota > Bacilli > Caryophanales > Bacillaceae > Tepidibacillus > Tepidibacillus sp. HK-1. Next base: position 146,084 of record NZ_BDGM02000003.1, read on the forward strand.
TTACAAAACGGTCAACAAACAATGCCTCTGCAATCTCTTCTTTCGAAAATCCCTGACGCTTCGCCCCTTTAACATATGTCTTAATACAATGTTCTTGTCCTAATGCAGCCGCAACAGCAATACTCATCAAGTGTTTGTACTTATTCGGGATCGCTGTTTTGCTATTTAACCACTTCTTATTACTTACATGTTCAAATACTGCGCTCTCATCTATTTTACTTAATAATTCCATAGGTACTGGATTAGCACCTGATTCCTGTTTCATGTGTTCTAATAATTGTTCAATTGTCATTTTATGTTTTCCCCTCTCATACCTCTTTTTAATTTTAGATATATGAACATATGTTCATATATGGAATAAAAAGCTAAATTTTTTTTTACGAGACACTTCTTTGTACTTTTTCCTGCCACATCCCACAGCGATCTCCCCACATTGGCACCGTTTCACCATTCATCTTTACTTTTATGACTTCACATAGATTAGAACAGTTATGACAAATAAAACTTGAAGGAGTAAAATCAGTTTGTAATGCATGGAACCCTTTAAAGTTAGTAGGTTTACCGGTTTTTTCTACTTCTTCTCTTGCGAGAATCGCAGAACCTATCGCACCCATCACATGATGATACTTAGGTACAATTACCTCATGCCCTACTTCTTTTTCAAAAGCAGCTTTTATGGCAATGTTTGCAGCTACCCCTCCTTGAAATACAAATGGCGGCTCTAATTTTTTACCTCTTGCTAAATTGTTAATATAATTACGTACTAATGCATTCGCAAGACCATGAATAATATCTGCTTTAGAAAATCCATATTGTTGTTTTGCAATCATATCCGATTCTGCAAAGACGGTACAACGCCCAGCAATTCTCACATCATTACTTGAAGTTAAGGCAATTTCTCCAAATTGCTCAATTTCAATTCCTAGTCGTTCAGCTTGATGGTCAAGAAACGATCCTGTGCCTGCTGCACATACCGTGTTCATAGCAAAATCAGAAACCATTTTATCTTTTATAAAAATAATCTTAGAATCTTGCCCACCAATCTCAAAAATGGTTCATACATTAGGTACCAATTGAATGGCTGCTACAGCATGCGCCGAAATTTCGTTCTTCACAACATCAGCCCCAACCATGACCCCAGCAATTTGTCTACCACTTCCCGTAGTCCCAACGCCGCTAATAACATACTTTGCATCTAATTTTTGTTTTAGTGATTCTAATCCTTTTTTTATTGAATCGATTGATTGCCCATTTGTACGTAGATACTTATGAAATAAGACTTGATTACTCTCATCTATCGCTACCACATTGGTACTCACAGATCCTACATCAATCCCCAAATAAGCCTTCACCATTTCCTCCTCCTTACGCGGTCACTTTCAAAGATTTCATATTTTTTACTAAATCTATAAAGGCCTCTATTCTAGTACGGCTATTTGCCTGACCTGTTTGTTCATCTAAAGATAATGTTAATATTGGAATATTATTTTCTTTGGCTACCTTTGGAACAACACTTTGAGTGACCAGTTCTGGCAAACATCCAAACGGCATCAAATGTATGATTCCATCAAAACCACGATCTTTAAAGTCAACAATACTTCCAACACTCTGTTTTGCATGTCCTCCAATTTCAATTTCAATATAGGGACGTGGTGGGACGATCACTTCATGGCCTAATAATTCCAATAGTTTTTTATAAATGATGACGGTTCCCATATATGGAAATGATACCTTCATGTAACTTTTCTCCTCCTTTCTAATCGATACTTTTTCCGTTTTAACATATCGACAAAGGCCTCAATTCTAGTTTGAAGATGATTTTCACCCGTATGTTCATCGATCCGAACCGTTAAAAAAGGAATCTCGGTGTCATACTAAAGGTCCAAAACAAAGGCTTTTTCAGATGTTTGATATTCTCTCTTAATTCATTTTCTTCAATCATGTCGAATGTGATAAACTCGATGTCAAGCTCTTTTAATTTTTCTATGATATTCATGTTGACAAATGGGTCGTAAATATTATAAACGTATCCCATAAGGCCTAGTCTTATCTTATTCCGATCATGTTTCGGAACGAGATTTAATCGTTGCTTCGTATCAACCATCTTCATTGCCTCTGGAATGATGTACCCCATTTTGTTAATCGTACGGAATACTCGCCATTTTTCCCCTGCAATTTTTGCAGCTTCTTTTACTTGCGATTCACTAACTCCTAGTTGTTTTGCCAAAGGTAAGTATTGTTTGTAATGACTAATGTCATCATCCTTTGCGTCTATGGACACAGAAATCAGTTTCTTATCTATTTCTTTTACCCCGTGGCGAACTAAATCAGGAAGTCCCATAAACTTAGGACAAAAATATTCTCCAGAATAAATAGAAACCATTCGTGGTACAAAAATATAATCGACCCCTTTTTTCAAAAGGCTTCTAGCATGACCAACGAAGATTTTGATAGGTACACAGATTTCCGAAACAGATTCTTTCACTCCCTGATTCAATATTCCTTTGTTCGTTTCATCCGATATCACTACTTCAACTCCCAAAGACTCGAAAAATGGTTGCCAAAATGGAATGTAGTAATAGTATAAAAGCGCTCTTGGTATTCCGACTCTCATTATTTCTCCTCCTTTCTTCCGCTTCGCTATAGACGATATCGTCTAAATATTATTATATAATTATATACAAATTAGTCAATGGTTATCAATATAATAGTAACAATTCCGATTTCAATTTTAGATGAAAATAAAAAAGAGTGACGATTTAGTCACCCCTTTTACATCTTATGAGCTTTGATGTTTTATGTTATTACAATTCTTTTTTCATTAGAAAAATCTTATCAGAAGGAAAATGAAGATAATATGTCTGTTCTCTTTCTTTCATTATTCTTTTATATTCATTCTTTGTGATATCAACATGAAAAATCTGTCCTTCACACTGTACAACTAATGTGTTATAAATAACTCCTTCTACTGAACCTATAATGTTACAAAGATATGAATTTCCTTTTGGAGCTAATTTTTCTCTGCTTATCGATAAATCATGAGCATGAATACCCGCTATTAATCGAGAAGAAAAATAGGATTTGTCATTTTCTACCTTTAATCGAAGAGTTCCTGACCCAATCATATACTTCTCATTTTCTATTTCAATACGATCAACATCAAGTATATTCTTACAACCAACTAATTCAGCAGCAGTTAACGAAGCGGGATGATAAAAAATTTCCTTTTTATTCGCTAATTGAACGGTTTGGCCATGGGATAAAATAAGAATCTGATCAGCCAAACGATAAGCTTCTTCAATATTATGAGTAACAAGAAGAATGATTCCTGAAAAGTTGTTTCTAATTATTTCCAAAAGTTCTTGTTCAAGTAAATGTTTTATATGGCTATCTAAAGCAGAAAAAGGCTCATCTAAAAGTAGAATTTCAGGTTCAGTAATCAGTGTTCGGGCAAGGGCTACTCTCTGTTGTTGTCCCCCTGAAAGTTGGGATGGATAATGTTGCTCGTATCCGATCAATTTCATTTTTTTTAACATGTCATGAACAAGCACTTTTCTTTGATGTTTTTCAATTTGATGTATACCAAAAGCTATATTTTCTTCAACCGTTAAATGAGGGAAAAGAGCATAATTCTGAAACATATAACCAACTTTCCGCAATCGCGAAGGGATATTGATCTTTTCACTAGAACTAAAAAAAGTTCTTCCATTTAAAGTGATATGGCCTGAATCAGGTGTGATTAATCCAGCAATACATTGTAAAGTTAAACTTTTCCCACTTCCTGATGGCCCAAGAATACCAAGAACACCATTTTTGAATTGAAATGTAATATCTAGAAGAAAATCACCCATCTGTTTTTTACAAGAAATGTCCAGCATTTATAATCGTCCTTTAATCATTCTTTTTTCTAAACGATTGATAAGAAATAAAACTGTAATAGAAATCATCGTCATAATGAAAACCAATAAATTAACTAATTCATGATTTCCAGATATTAAAGCATCATAAATAGCGATCGGCATTGTTGTTGTTTGATATGGAATATTACCGGCAACCATTAAAGTTGTACCAAAGTCACCTAGAGCTCGGGAAAAGCTAAGTGCTATGCCCGATGCGATTCCCCTCCATGAAATTGGAATCATAATTTCAAAAAAAATATTTAATTCTGTCCTGCCAAGAACTCTTGCAGCATTTATAAGATCAGGGTTAATATCTAAAAAGGCTGTTCGTACAGATTTAATCATATAGGGAATGGATACAACCATTGCTGCAATAATTGCTCCTGTCGGGGTAAAAACAATCATCATATCAAATTTACTTTCTAGAAATTTTCCGATAAAACTCTGCCTTCCTAATAGAACTAATAGATAATAACCTAAGACAGTTGGTGGTAATACCACTGGAAGTGTAATGATTGTATCAACAAAATCCGTTAATTTTCCTGTTGATCTACTCAAATAATAAGCAATTGGTATACCAATCAACATACTAAAGAATGTTGCCGTAAATGCAACTTTTAATGAAAGGTATAATGAAAATAGACTGATGCCATCCATTTTTAATTCTCCTCTGGAAGAATAAAACCATATTTTTTCATAATGGCCCTACCTTCTTTGCTATTTACGTAATTGATAAAAGAACGAGCCAGATCTTCTTGTTTGGTTCCTTTAACCACAGCAATGGCTTGTTTAATCGGTGTATGTAGTGTATCATCAATTAAATAAAAATTAATTTTTTCGTTTTTTGAAATGGATAATGCGATAATCCCAGCATCTGCATTGCCTGTTTCAATTAATATTAAGGTATCGGAAATATTTTTACCATATACTAGTTTCTCCTTTACCTTTTCCCATAAGCCTGCTGATTCTAGAGCCTGTCTAGCTGCTATACCATAAGGAGCATGTTCAGGATTGGCAATCGCTATTTTTTTGATTTCTGGTTTTAGAAGATCGTTTAAAGTCTGAACTTCGATAGGATTCGTTTTTAATGTTGCTAATCCGATTCTTCCAACACCGTAAATTTGTTGAGTATCATCAATAATCATATTTTTACTTCTTAAACGGTCAACATATTCAATGTTAGCTGCTGCAATCACATCGAAGGGGGCGCCATTTTCAATCTGATCTGTTAATTGACCTGTAGAGCCAAAAGAAAATATCAGCTTGCTGTTGGTTGCTTTTTCAAATAATTTCCCTATTTCTGTAAATGCAAACTTTAAATCAGCTGCTGCTGCAACAGTTAGTTCTGGAGAATGGTTTGAATGATCAGATGATAATCCAGTATTTTCTGGATTCATACATCCTGAAAAAATAATCACAGATAATAGTAAGAAAGTTAATAGATATGTAAATCGTTTCAAAATGACTCTCTCCTTCTTTAACATATTTATTATATATCTTAAACTCTAAGCATAAAAAAACTACTCTATTCAGAGTAGGATTAAGTTTAATCTATAAAAATCCCCCCTTCTTTTCATAACGGAAGGCATATCCGTTTCCAGATATACCCTGTGAGCTAACTGCTCAGGCGTACCAGCCATAGATTAACCTTAGGCTAATATGCTCGAAGAAGTTTCTATATAGTTAATAGTATTATCTGATATATTTACAATTATCCATAATGTAGCATATCAAATATTACTGCCTTATTCAAGATTAACCTTGAATAAGGCTAGCGAATACCCATGTATTACAATTCCTCTTTAATATATTGGAGAATTTCCTCCCTTTTCGGAATTCGACCAAAGGATTTTACCTTTTCATTGATTACTAAACCAGGCGTACTCATAATGCCGTATTTCATGATTCCAGGTACATCCTGAATCTTTTGAATATTAGCTTTTAATTGATTTTCCTCCATAATTGCCTCTACTTCTTTCTGTAACCGAACACAATTCTTGCAACCCATTCCTAAGATTTTTATTTCTAACATCTAAATCCCTCCATATTTGATATTTTTAACCTAAATACAAATTATTTCAAAAAATAATCCAGATAAAGTTCTCTTTATAAAATAGCGTTAAATAGGTAACCAATACCGACAATACTAAGAGATACAATTCCCAAGAAATAACCGATCAGTTTTGGCTTAATCACCTTTCGTAAAAGAATCACTTCTGGCAAGGATAATGCTGTCATCGCCATCATAAAAGATAATGCCGTACCGATCGCTACCCCCTTTTCTAATAGTGCCTCAATAACAGGAATTGAACCAACAGCATTCGAATATAAGGGTACACCGATTAACGTGGCAATGGGAGCGGCAAAAAAGTTATCCTTTCCAGCATAACGAACTAACAAATCTTCTGGCGCATACCCATGAATGACCGCTCCTATTCCAATTCCAATCATGACATAAATCCAAACTCGACTTAATATGTCTTTCACATTATCCCACGAATCCCTTGCTCTCTCTTTCCAAGTGATCATTTCTATTGTTGCTGCTTCTTCTGGAATAGACTGAATATGATATACGTACTCTTCTACTTGATTCTCCAATTTTAATTTTCCAATGAATATTCCAGCAAAGATTGCAATAACCACTCCACTAAACATATAAAGTAAAGCAATCTTCCATCCAAACAAACCAAATAGCATGACTAACGACACTTCATTCACGATTGGGGAGGAGATTAAAAAAGAAAATGTAACTCCAAGTGGCACACCTGCTTCTAAGAAGCCGATAAAAATCGGTACAGTAGAGCAAGAACAAAACGGCGAAACCACCCCGAGTAGTGCTGCTAAAGTATTCCCGACATACTCGTTTTTCCCAGTTAAAAACCTCTTGGTTCGTTCTGGCGGAAAAAAACTGCGTATGTATGATATGACGAAAACCATGGTGGCCAATAATAATATAATTTTGGTTGTATCGTAAATAAAAAAGTGAACAGACTGACCTAATCTTGAATCCATGGATAATCCAAACAGATCCACAACCAACCATTCCGCAAATCGGTATATCATACTCTCCCTCCATTCCCATCAAACGAATTGATTATTAAATAATTATATAACTAAATACTAATATAATCATATTCACTTACTATGTCAATGATTACAATAAAAAAATGCTCCTTAAGATGATAAGAATTGGTTGAGCAATGAAAGGAAATCATCAGACACTTTATTTTTAAAACAAAAAAAGCTAACCTAATCTTTAATATGACTATAGGGTAGCTCTTTTCCATAGGTACTAATCCTTGTTTTTTTCCGTTTCAATTGTCTCATCTATATCACTTGTTAATTCTTTGGCTGACTTCTTAAATTCAGATAATGTACGTCCAAATGCTCGTCCAATCTCTGGTAGTTTACTCGGGCCAAAAATCACTAAAGCGATAATAAGGACCAATAAGCACAAGAAAGCAAAGTTTTCTTTTACCATATTCATGGGACCCCACAAAAGTAATCGGAATACGCTTGGAAGGAAAGCGTCACTTTTGTGGTTTTTTTAAAATAAAGTCTGTAACAACCCTTCCCTACTTTTTCTTACTAAATGACAATCCTCACAACATTCTTGATCTTCATTTTTTAATTCTCCACATGATGGACAGGTATCTTGCTTTTTCGTGATCAATGTATGAATTTGTTCTAAGTCGCTATAGGAAATTTTAGTATGAGTCTGTTGTTTTAAATGTTGACAATGGGTGGTGCAAATACCACAGTTTATACACTTTATCGGATTAAAAAGAAGCGATTTTTGGTAGGTATTTTTCTCAATCTGTAGAGCTCCTGTAGGACAGATCATAGAGCAACGTTGACATAAAGTACATGAATTCTCTACAGTAATATAAGCAATATTGAGCTGTTCTAATAGTTTAATATCTACTTGTTTATCATCAGGAGTAATTTTTTGAATAAATTGTACCAAAACCTCTCGTTTTTGCTGAAAAGGTATTTTCTCTTTGGTCGATGTTTCTTTAAAAGAATCAAAAATAAATGAGCCGACCTGTTGTTTTACTTGTTTCTTTGTGACAATAAGAAAATCTCTGCGAGAAATCGATTTATAGTTGCTTTTCTTCTGACTTTTCTCATGGATGATCTGTGCTTGGAATTTAGGTTGCTCCTGAAATTGTTGATTCCAAGTTTCTATCCAATTCATTAAAACCTGTGAATCCCATTTCACTTGACAATCTTTACAAACTTTTTCATCCCAATACAATTGTACCGATATTTTTTTTAATGTGGCCATCATTATCCATTCAGGTGTAAACACATTTAAACAAGGTAAAATGATATCTGAATCCTCTCCTTGTTTTTGACAAGTAAAGCACGCTGTTTCCTTATCATGAATCTTTTTTTCATAACCAGATAGCATTTCCGATTCAAGGTGAAAAGTTTGGGTTGGGCAAACATGTGAACATATTCCACATTGATCACATCTTTCACTTTCTATTTCAACCTTAGATCGATCAATTGATATCGCTTGATATGGACAAGCGTTTTGGCAAGACTTGCAATTGGATTGAGTATAACGAACCTGCAAGCATACAGAAGGATTAGTTCTGATTGTCGCTTTTTTTATCATTCTACCAAGTAAAAATTGCCACATGATGACCACCTCTTAGAAAAAGAGAGTATATCCGTTCAACAGAACAAGATATACTCTATCTTTTTAATTTTCCGAAATTCGTTGCAACTCATGATTTATAAAGATATTTGTAATCTCTCCAAGTACTTTGTAAAATGTTGTTGTTGCTCGTTCCACAATACGATCTGTAAATTGAGGAATCCATACTCCCAGATGGGACAGTAGAAACCTCTTTTGAAGATCATCATAAAGGGGATCACTGTTTTCAATTGCTTTAAAGATGAGATAATACATAAACTCAAATTCTACAGAAATATGGTCTGGGAGTTCAAGAAAATGATTATCCATACTTAATCCAGCTTCCCTATAATAATGTAGTGCAATTTCTGTTGAATCACCCATTACTCTACGCTCGCCATCTAAATACACAGAACTATAGGGTGAAGCTAGGACATCAAATGGTCCGATAAATAGTTTGGCATGCTCAACCTGTAAAGGAATTAAATTATCTTCATTTGCTTGGAAATCCTTAGTCATTTCCTCCACTTGGCCAATAAGTGAGAGATTATATTGCATCATGATTTCTCTTAATTGATGAAGTAACTCTCTTGTTTCTTTTACAGGTTGATAATATAAATGAGAGAGTACTTTATAAATATTTGCTCTAGTAATATGCACTTCTTGGCCTAAAACCATTGTCATGATGTGATCCCCCTCATTTTAATATTCTCTTAAATAGAATACCTTTGGTTTCGTTCCCTTTTCCGGCTTTAATGTAGAGACTTTGTATTTTGCTATCATTGCATGGATTGGATCATTTGGATCATCCAAGTCCCCTACTAATCTAGCATCAGCTGGACAAGAAGTGACACAGTATGGTTGCTCCCCTTCTTTTAAACGATGATCACAGAATGTACATTTCTCAACGATTCCCTTGGGTCGAATCCCCTCATATGTTTTCGCACGATCGGGATTATAATAGGGAATTTTCTCTCCAGATTTTTCTGCTGTTTCTTTTCCACTAGCAGTTCCACCCTTAATAAGTGCTTCATTATTCCGCCAATATTCATGAGGTTCTTTTTTATTAAAGTTAATAACACCATATGGACAAGCTTGCATACAACTCTTACAACCAATACATTTATCTGGATCATGAAGGGTTAACCCGTTTTCATCTTTATACATCGCTCCTGTCGGGCAAGCCTTCACACATGCAGCATTTTCACAGTGGTTACATAAAGTAGGAACATATTCATATTTGACATTAGGGAAGGTTCCTGTTGTTCTTGTGATATGCCAAGACCAAAACATTCCTTCAGATACGTTATTTTCATTCTTACATGATATTTGGCAAGCACTACATCCAGCGCATTTATGCAAATCGATTACCATTGCGTATCGAGCCATTTATTATCACCTCCGCAAGTTTTTTCTATTAAGCTTTTTCAATTTTTACTCTTGTTGTTCCACCGTGACGTGCTGTGCTTCCACTCAATCGCTCATAGTCTGCAGGAAGTATCTTGTTGTTATTGCCACCTCTAGCAATCTTCTTATTGTAGTCTAAGGCAGCAATTCGGCCATAAGCCCAGTGACCTTGTCCATAACATTTGCCTACAGTCCCTGGTCTTACCCCTTCCCACAATTTAGCCGTACATGTAACGGAACCTGTAGGAGAAGTAATTTTAATCTTATCCCCTGTTTTAATTCCTAATTTTACTCCATCAACTGGATTAATTTTTGCTACATCATCCCAAGATTCATCACCAGGATCTGCATCTTTAAATTCTTGATACCATAAGGTATTAGCCGAACGAGCCTCCCGATTTAATCTTGAACGATGTTCAAAGAAAATAAATGGATATTCTTTTTCGTCTCCCCAGCGAAACGCCTCTTCATAATGGGGAATAAAAGCTATTTCACCACGAGCTAAATATTTTGTCGTTTTCATAATATCGTCAATATCTGCTTGGTGTTTTTCTGCATGATGTTGAAGTGCCTCTTTTAAAGTTTCACTATAGAATTCAAACTTCTTCGTCTTCGTTTCGAAATCTTCCCAATGTTTTTTATATGGAGCTTCAACAGAATTCCAAACCCCTTTTGCAACAAAATCATCCCAACCTTTTAATAAATCACCCTTTTTCTCAACAGTTGGATCCCAGACATCTTTGGTTTTCATTTTGGTTGCATATAGAGTGAATTCCCAACCATTTGTTGGTGATTTTCCAGTTTCCGGATCTTTAAATTCATTTTTATAATAATCAAATAGATTTGGGAACCCTTTTTTTGCTAGTGATTCTGCGATTAACCATGGGATTTCTGTTTCATCGATTTTTACATCCCACATCGGCTCAATTACACGATTGGTTAAAGAGGCATACGAATATTTATTTTGTTTGTTTTTAATAAAGCTTAATTTTTCAAATAATTGATGAGCAGCAGGTAATACGATATCTGCAAATTGGGTCGTCTCTGCTGGGTTTACGGTAATATGTGCAAAGAATGGGATTTTACTGAATGCTTTTTCCCAACGATCAGCCCCTGCAGCAGAAAAAGCAAAATTGTTCCAATAACCAATGGCTACTTTTATGTCATATGGATCTTCATTTAGGATAGCATCGGCAGTTCGATTGGTAACTACACCACCACCTGATTTTCCTTTCTTTAATGCTGGGAATTCTTTGTAACCCCTTTGGTCAATTTTCTGTTTGTGAGAATTGGTTTTTGCGATTTCATCCTGGTAATTATCATAGGCCGGCGGTTTATCATCCACAGGAACACTAGCAGATCGTAATGTTCCACCAACATTTTCAACCGAACCAACTAATCCATTTAATGCATGTGTAGCCATTGCAATATATCCACCACGAACCTGCATGGAAGCGCCAGGTGATAACCAAGAAATTGCCCGAGGAGCCGCTTTAGCAAAATCTACGGCAACTCTTCTAATTTGTTCTGCAGGAATACCTGACCTTTCTGCAGCCCATTCTGGTGTACGATCTTTTAATTCTAAGTTCCACCACTTGATTAGCCCATATGTGTAATTTTCAACAAATGAATCTTCGGCGATGGTGACTCCTTTTTTGAATTGATTAACACCATCTACAAAATCCCCAACAAATTCTTTATTCCATAAGCCCTCTACAAGAATCACATGAGCGATTGCTACTGCTAAAGCCCCATCTTCACCTGGAATGACAGGTAACCACTCATCAGCCTTCGAAGCTGTGGCAGATAGTCTTGGATCGACAACGGCTACTTTTGCCCGGTCCATAACATCTCCCCAAACATTCATCGCATGGGGAACTTGGCGGTTTGATGCAATCGGATCTCCTCCCCATAATAATACATATCTCGTTTCTGCTAAGTCATAATCGCGATAATCCCAATATGCCTCAGTAAAATATGGACCAAATTTTTCTGCCTCGGCACAAATTGCACTGTGAGAGATTCCATTTGGTGAGCCAAAAATTTTTGGCATGGCATCATAAATCGTTCCATTTAGATAAGAATAACGTCCACGTAATACCAAAAATTTATGGGTTTCCCCTGTTTTTCTTAATTCGATCATTTTATTAGTAATGGTATCGATTGCTTCTTCCCATGAAATAGGTACAAATTGTGGATCTTCATTTCTACCCTTTTTGGGATTTGTTCTTTTCATCGGTACTTTAACACGATCGGGATCGTACAACTGTTGTAGTGCTAAATGAGGTCTTGGGCAGATCTTCCCATGGTTTGCTTTTGAAAAAGGGTTCCCTCTCACCTTGATTGCTCTGCCATTCACCACATAAACCTGAACAGGACACCATGATGTACAACCTTGACATGTTGATGCTTTCCATTCCCCTTTCAAAGAGGTATCGTTATTTTGATTGCCATCTGCAAATGCAGTTAAGGATGGTTGTACCGACTTCATTCCTGCAGCTAATAATCCAGTTGCAGCAGTTGCTTTTAAAAAGCTTCTTCTTGATAATTGCATATTTTTCCACCTCCATGATCGTTCAATGATCTTGCTTATAAGAAGAAAGGAATGCTTATTTGCCCAGCTTGAAGTAGAATATGTTTTAGCACTGCACTACCTACGAGAATAAATATAGAAAGGGTCAATGCTAAACCATTCGCCATTTCTTCTTTATGATTCTTTGCCAATTGATAAATGCCTCCAATAAAGGGAATAATCAAACCTACAACAATGGCAATTCCCCACCATAAAAAGCTGTAGTCATCCATCATCGCTTTAAATGCTTCAATATTTGTTTGTCCCGATCTGTACATGGTAACTTGCCAAATGATTACTAAAATAATCTGTAGTCCAGATAAGAAGAAAAGCGGATAAGTAAAGTTAAAATTCTTTCCAAAACCTTCATTAGATAAGGTTACTTGTGAACGTACATCTTTCGGAACTGCAACTGAAAAATAAAAAGACTTAAGGATGATCACAATTGCTGTTCCACCTAGTAATGAGGAAACCAAAAATAATAGTGTTACCACGCCTCCATTCCATAACGGACGATCTAATGAGGTTAAAAGGAGCCCATGATAGATTCCTACGCCTATTGCAAAAATAGCACCAGCGATTTGTACTGGTTTAAAAAATGGGTTCTTTGTATTTTTCTTAAAGATTATGAACGCATGAATTAACGAGAGAAGAACAAAAATCCCCTGAATAACTCCACCCCAAGAAGTAACAGAATGAGGATTAAAACGATACATCGTGGTAATGAATCGTTCTGGTCTACCAAGTTCACTGATTAAAAAGAGTAGACCACCTCCAACGAGAATAGGAGCCAGATAAGCGGTTTGTCTTATTAATTTCTCATATTGTTCTTTGTTGTAGAAGCTTAAAATGATAGATAGTAGAAATACACCAATGCCTAATCCACCAAGAAACAAATCAATCGTAATTCGATAATCCCATGGGATATATCCCTGCATCATATTTACCTCCTTTTTCATTCATTGTTAGACTATCTATTAATTAGGTTTTTTAACTCCCCCTTTCTTAGCTCGTTATTGTGAGAAATATCACATAAATTTTACATAAAAATAGAGACCTCCCTTGGATTAGGAAGGCCCCCTTTTCAAAAGCGGAAGGCGTAAAAATTGCTTTTTACACCCAGCGGCTACATTCTCCCAGGGGGACAATGCAGCTCGGGGACAACATATTTACTTTGTAAGTTTATTTTCCTTGTGCATATCTTCTCATATTTTTTTTTGACGATGTATCAGGTGATTTACTATAAATTGTCGGGAAAATAGAGCAAAAAAAAATACATGTAAGGAAAACCCCTACACGGAATTCCCTACATGTATATGTTGCATCCTAAATGCATTTATTCATGGGATATGATTCCCTGTTTTAATGCATAACGAACTAAATCAGATCTTTTCTTTACGTTGATTTTTTCCATGATTCTTGACTTATACGTATCTACTGTTTTTGCACTAATAAATAATGTGTCGGCTATTTCTTGGTGAGTATAACCTAAAGCAATATATTTTAAAACCTCTTTCTCTCTGGTACTTAAGATCTCCTCTAATACACCTTCATCATTTTTTTCCTCTTGGTCATGATTAACTGACTTGGTAAAAAGGCTTGGAATCAAGGTAGGATAAATATAGTTTTCGCCATTTAAAACGGTACGAATCGCAGATAAAAGTTCCATATCTACCGCCTTTTTTAAGACGTATCCAGAAGCCCCGGCTTTTAATCCCTCTTTTAAATATGCCTCATCTGAATACATCGTTAATAAAATCACCTTGGTGTCCCGATTTTTTTCTTTGATCTGCTTTGTTGCCTCGATGCCATCTATTCCAGGCATATTGATATCCATAATGATAATATTTGGCCTTTTTATGATTGCTTGTGTTACAGCTTCATCTCCACGACTTACTTCACCCACCACTTCTAATTGCGGATCAGAAATAATAACTGATTTTAAGCCTGACCGAAACATAGGGTGGTCATCAGCTAGCAGTACTTTGATTTTCTCCAATGCTTAGTGCACCTCCTTTTGAAAGGGGAACTTTTAGAAAAATCGTCGTTCCTTTCCCTTGTTTTGATTCGATGGTAATCGTGCCCCCAATTAAAGATGCTCTTTCTTGCATTCCATGTAACCCTAGATTATATTTTGAAGGATCTCTTTTTAACACTTGATCAACGTTAAATCCGATTCCATCATCCTCGACAATAACGGATAATAGATTCCCAATCTGGTCAATGATTACACTCACATTTTGTGATTGCGCATACCTAGCAACATTGGTTAATGCCTCTTGAATAATCCGGTAAATGGCAATTTCGATTTCCGCTTGCATCCGATTTTCTTTAATCCCGTCCATATACAAATCTACATCGATGGCATATTTATGTTGATATTCTTCAATATATCGCTCTAAAGCCACGGTTAACCCAAATTTATCCAATACACTTGGTCTTAATTGCCAAGCCATTTCATGAACTTCTTTTAATGTATGTTGAATCATTGTTTTTAAGTTTTGTAATAAATTTACCCGTTCCTGTTCGTCCTTTTGCTCATTTAACATACTTAAACCAAGCAGTATCGAGGTAAGAGATTGACTTGTTTCATCATGTAGTTCTCTTGCAATCCGTTTTCGTTCTTCTTCCTGTGCTTTAATCGACTTTTCTAATAGTTTTTGGCGTATTTCTTCTTTTTGCTTAAGCTCATGCCATAGTTGCATATTTTCAAGAGAAACAGCTAATTGATTAGATAATGACTCTAAGATATTAATCGATTGTTCATCAAGTTCCCGACAGCTACAAATATCAAATCTTCCAATGATTTTTTCATTGATTTTAATCGTGAATTCATAGTGATGTTTTTGCTTATCCAGAGTATAACAAGTAAGGTGATTTACTTTCAGAGGGATTTCTTTCATACATGAGCATTCAGGTCGAAAATACTTAAAAAACTCCCAATTATCTAGAATTTCAACTTTTAAGACACAAGAATTAAAATCTAGCTCCTCTACTAATCTCATCACAAAATGCTCTAACATGGCTTTCATTTGTTTAACTGAAGTAATATGTCCAGATAACTCGTTTAATAAAGAGAGTTCTCGGTTACGAAAGGTAATCTTCTGAACATATACTCTCTTTTCTTTTTCTGCTTCTTCTAAGTCAGATAACATCTGGTTAAAGGCATTTGTCAACAACCCAATTTCATCATTTGCTTGTGGCTTTACACGAATGGATAGATTACCTTTAGAAACCTCTTTTGTCATTCTTAATAATTGGGTAATAGGTGTTGTGATCAATCTTGTTAATAGAAATGAAATAATGCCAGCAAAGAGTAAAACAATTATCATCGTAAAGATCAGATTAGCCGTAATTTGTCTCAGCGCTTGATTTAAAGATTCCTCAGTGATCCCTACACGAACAGTTCCTCCAACCCCTTGAATAATTGGAATGGCTACATCACGAATTACTCCACGCTCTGTCATAAATTTTTGTAAATGAAGCTCATCATCAGGATTGACTTGGTTCGCTAAGACCAAATCTTGACTTATTCCTTTTTCCCCAAACGTATGAACAATGACTTTGCCCTTCTCGTCTTGCATAAAGACATATTCTATATCTGGATTGTTTTTTACCGTTTCCTGTGCCAGCTCATGCAAAAGATATACATTTTGTGTCAACAAAAGATCGCCACTTCTTACTGCCACATCCCTACCTACAGATTTAACCCTTTCCTCTAATTGAGTAGAAAGCGTTTCAATCATAGATAAGCGAATTTCTATTAAACTTAAGGCAGTAATTGTAATAATCACAAAAAAAACCATACCATAGATTTTTACTTGAATCGGTATCTCTTTAAGAAGTTTAATTATCCTTTGATACCAACTGATCATTTTCATGGCTGTTCACCTACAGCCTTCGCCATCTCTAATATCGGTTGGTAATTTTTATAATCGATCGGAACAAATTGCTCTATATTTAAACTCTTTAAGATTTGTTTCCCTTTTTCCTCTTGATTCATGTTTAGCAAAAGATCTTGTGTTTGTTTCTTCAGATTAGTCGATACCTTTTTAGAAACAACAATAGGGGGAGTACCAACCCACTCACCATTTTCAATAATCTGAATGTTTTTAGTCTCTTCTAGATCAAGGGCTTTCATTTGGTCATAAACTAAACTATCCACTGCAGCACCATCAACAAGACCATTAGTTACTGCTTTTACAGAATAATCATGGCTATAGGTATAATAAGTTTTAGAAAAAAAGGATTCTGCTGTCTCCCCTTTCATTTTCAATAAATATAGCATAGCAAGTCGACCTGAGTACGAATTTGGATCAGTAAAGGCAAAGCTTTTTCCCTTTAAATCTTCTAAGGATGAAATACCACTATCTTTTCTTACAATCGTGTAAGAACGATATAATGGTTTTCCATCCACCATAGGTGCAGCAATGCCATCCATATATTCATCCTCTTCCCCCATCACATAGGATAAAGTACAGATAAAGGCAATATCTACTTTACCCTCTTTGATCAATTGATTCATTTCTGCATAAGTTTTCCCTTGAATCAAAGTAATTGGTAAGTTTAAATTTTCTTCCATATAGTCAACCAATGCATCGTATCCAACCCTTGTCGCTTGTGGAGAAATGACAGATGCTATTCCAACCCGAATTGCATTTTCTGGTTCTCGATCTTGAATAGAACCTTGTTGATTTTGGTTAGATAAGGAAACATAGGGAAGTGACTCTTGGCTTGAACATGCGGTAGAAAAAAATAACAAGATAGTCATAAGGGAGAAGAAAAGTTTTCGCATCAACATCTTCCTTCCATTCACAGGTTACCATCATTATAAAGCATAAAACCGTAAATGGGGGAGAGATAAACAAATTGTTAGAAAAGATTCAATCTTTTAAGAGTAAAATGAGAACAAAAAACCTCTAATCTTAAATCTCAAAATTAGAGGCTCAACCCAATCAAATATCCAACGAATGCCAGAAGAACACCTAAAGTATAACTTAATCCCACATAAAGAATCATTGTTCTCCACTCTTTTGAAGTGCTCAGCTTGATACTTTCTACTTTAAATGTGGAAAAGGTAGTAAATGCTCCCATAAACCCAGTACCTAACAATAAAGCTGTAGGTCCCACAAGACGGGTTCCAAACAAAAGCCCCAACAAAAATGAACCTAATAGGTTAATGATAAAAGTGCCAAAAGGAAAAGAAGATTGCACTCGTTTTGAAATCCATCTTCCCATACTATAACGAGTAATCGCTCCAAAGAAGCCACCTATCGCAACATAAATTCCATTTAATATCACGCTGTCTCCATCCCTTCTTTACTTTTCCTAAGTTGGAAATAGGCCACACGAAAACCGAAATAGGCAAACAAGAGTCCTCCAACCATACTAAGTAATACATAGACGAAGGCCATCTCCCACAATCCCTGATTCATTAAAGTCATCGTTTCAACACTAAAAGTGGAGAAAGTAGTAAACGAACCGATCAATCCAGTTCCAAATCCTAAGCGAAGCCATTCTGGGACAGAATACGATTGGGTGATTCTCTCATTAAACCATCCTAAAATAAATGAACCAAGATAATTGATCATTAAAGTCGCTAATGGAAAAGAAGTGATCCACCATGAATGAATCGACAAGCCTAAATAATAGCGAAGTAAAGAACCTATTACTCCAGCTAAACCAACGACAAAATAAATCATCCTTTTCACCTTCTTGACAATTTTAAGTCATATTATAATCAATACATGGTATAATTTACCAAAAAACTCCTACCAAAACATAAATATCATGTTCTGGTAGGAGTCATTAGCCTATGATTAGGCAGTTTAGGGCGAACTCCATCGCCCATTATTTAGCGTTTATTTTTAAATTATAATATAGTTAATTGCGCGAATCAACCTACTACTTTAATACTTTCATTATATAATTTGTACCTTTTTTAATTTTTCTTGCCACATTCCGCAGCGGTCTCCCCACATTGCCACCGTTTGGCCACCCATTTTTACTTTTATCACTTCACACATATTGGAACATCCTGAGCAGATGAAACTACTTGGTACAAATTCAGTTTGTAAAGAAGAAAATCCTCTAAAATGAGTGATACTTCCCGTCCTTGCCACTTCTTCTTTTGCTAAAATCGCTGCCCCAATAGCCCCCATCACATGATGATATTTGGGAATAATCACCTCATGACCAATCTCCTTTTCAAACGCAGCTTTAATTCCTACATTGGCAGCAACTCCACCTTGAAAGACAAAAGGCGGTTCTAATGCTTTACCACGTGCGAGATTGTTCATATAATTTCTAACCAATGCTTGACAAAGTCCATTAATAATTTCTGCCTTGGAAAAGCCAAATTGCTGTTTAGCTATCATATCTGATTCGGCAAAAACCGTACAACGTCCAGCAATTCTAACATTGTTCTTGGCCGTTAATGCAAGCTCACCAAACTCTTCAATCGGAATTCCAAGACGTTCAGCCTGATGGTCAAGAAACGAACCTGTTCCAGCGGCGCAAACCGTATTCATGGCAAAATCAACAATCATCTGGTCTTTTACCATGATGATTTTCGAATCCTGGCCTCCGATTTCGAAAATCGTTCTTACTTCTGGTACATAGTAAACCGTTGCTACTGCATGAGCAGTTATTTCATTTTTTACTACATCTGCTCCTACCATTACACCCGCAAGTTGTCTTCCACTACCAGTTGTTCCTATTGCACTAACGATGTCCTTGCGATCTAGAATTGTCCTTAGGGCTTCTAATCCTTTTTTTACAGATTGAATCGGTTGGCCATTTGTTCGCACATAATAATCAAAAAGTACTTGATTCTCATCGTCTATTGCAACGACATTTGTACTTACTGAGCCTACATCGATACCAACATAAGCATTTCCCACGTTAATCCCCCCTTATGCTGAAACCCTGTTTAACTTCTTACTTTTTATCAAATCAATAAAGGCCTCTAATCTTGTTCTACTGTTTGCCTGGCCTGTTTGTTCATCTAAGGATAGGGTTAGCACAGGAATATCTTGTAGCTTAGAGATTTTAGGGATAATACTTTGTGAGATTAGCTCAGGTAAACAGCCAAAGGGCATGAGATGAATGATACCATCAAATCCCTTCTCTTTAAAATCGATGATCTGTCCAACCGTTTGCTTAGCATGCCCTCCTATCTCGATTTCAATAAATGGTTCCCCTTTTTTTAGTATCTCCTCTTCATGAGATTTTCCTAAAAAGTTTGGAACCATATTATATCTTACCCATTCTGATAAGTAATGGGATCTTTCCACTTCACACCCTAATTCGCCTAGAACATTTTCAATTTCCATGTTGATAGAGGGCTCCATTACAACGTAAATTTCACCTACAACTCCGATTCGGACTCGTCTCTCATCCCCTACCTCTTTGATTTGAACCTCTTTAACGATTTCCTCACTCTTTTTGATCGCTTTCCTTAATTGCTTTCTCGTATAGACTTGATCGAATTCCATTTGAATCAACTCCCAAGCTTTATTGACCGTACCTGGGATGACTTCATATGGTTTCATTTGATGGATTTTTTTATCAAATCGGTCAATGGCTTGAATCATATCATAGGTTAATTTAATGGCCCAAGCCACTTTGATCCAGGAATTTTTTCCCTTAAGCTTTTTTACATTTTCCATAAACTTGTTTTTATCTCTAAAGATTGAATCAAAGACGATTACATCCACATGAAACCCCATATTTTTTAGTATTCTTTTATGTATTTCACTATAAAACCCTGCTCGGCATGGACCATGCCCGCCACTTGTGACAATTGTCTCTACACCTTGTTCACAAGCTTCGAGATAACTTCCCATGATTGTTTTAAATGGAAAACAAGCAAATTCTGGGCTATTTTTAACCCCTAAGTCTAATGTTTTTTGTGAAGGTTTGGGAGGAACAATCACATCATGACCTAAAAGCTCTAATATTTTTTTATAAATGATGACAGTCCCCATATATGGAAAAGTAACTCTCATCTTTCTCCCCCTACCCCAACTGTTTCTTTCTTTTCAACATATCTATAAACGCTTCAATTCTTGTCTGCAAATGATTCTCACCTGTATGTTCATCTACTCGAACCATCATAAAGGGAATCCCTGTTTCATCTGATTTTATTTCAAATAATTTACTAAGAAAAGAATCCGGACCGCATCCAAAAGCGGTAATCTGGATGATACCATCTAGATCAGACCGGTTAAATAAATGGTATCCAGCCCCTAATACTTTATTGCTAAAAGTCCAGAATAGTACTTTTTCCATTTGTTCTATCGATTCAACCAATGTTTGTTCATCCATCATATCAAAGGTAATAAACTCCACTTGTAATTCTCGTAATTTTTCGATGACATCCATATTGATAAATGGATCATAAATATTGTAGACATAGCCTAATAAGCCAATGCGTAGAGAAGATTTGCTTTTGTATTCTTTAGCAGGTTTTACTGTGTAAGTGTTTTTGGTCAGTTCTATTGCTTTAGGAACTGTATACCCTAATTTATTGTACATTCTAAAGGTAAGCCATTCCTCACTTGCTACTTTTGCAGCGTTTTGTATTTGTTCTTCATTCACACCTAAAGATTTTGCTAGAGATAGGTAGTTTTTATAGTCAGAGATATCGTCGCTGTTTGATTGTATATAACAAGTTAGAATTTTGTCTTCCATTTTTTCTACGCCATGCTTCATCATGTCAGGTAATCCCATAAACTTAGGGCAAAAGTATTCCCCTTTAGTAATGGATACCATTCGTGGTACAAATATATAATCCACATTCTGTTTTAATAGTTGAATTGCATGGCCAACAAATAATTTAATGGGTACACAAATTTCTGGAACAGATTCTTTCACACCCTTATCAACAATCACTTTGTTTGTCTCTTCAGAAATAATCACTTCCATCTTCAATTCCTCGAAAAACTTTTTCCAAAATGGAACGTAATAATAGTAGAGTAACGCTCTCGGGATCCCTATTTTCATCCTTTTTACCCCTCTCACGTTAACCTGATTACCTATAATCATTTTAATCATCTAGCAATCCATTTATGACATAGTTTGTCATACTTGGTTTAAGATCTTTTACATGATACAATACAGGCATATGGAGGAGGATATTATGGCTAATCACTTTGATACTGAAAAACCATTTCCATCACGTTCATCTAAGAGCAAAGCAAGGGAAAAGGGGCATTTTCCTAGAGTTTTGATCAAACTAGTATTAATTGCTAGCATTCTCTTTGTTAGTGGAATACTCATCGCAATGATTGTGGACGCTATCAATCAATCAGACCAACAACAAGTTAATTCAGAAATAAAAAATGGTGCAGAGAATAATGATAATAGCAACGATTCAACTGATGAAACGAAAACTAATAACGACCAAAACCTTGATCAAAATATTGATGAAAATAAAACAATAGATAAAAAAGAAAAAACAGGAGAAGAACAAACGGATCAACCTTCAAATAGCGAATCCAATTCAAACGAATTTACGGAAAATGGACAATGGCAGCCTATAGGTACTAAACAAGAAGAACCTCATATCACAACCTTTACAAAGGAATCTATCGATTGGCAGGAAATGGTGAAGGCAATCACTTATGCTACGAATCTATCAGAGGAACAAATGATTATTTGGAGACTTGAAAATGGTGGAGCCCCAAATCTTGCTAGAGGAGTAGTGAGCACAAGTATGACCAAAGAAACGCCTTATGAGGTAAAACTTGAGTGGGTAACAAATGAAGGCTGGAAGCCAGTAGAAGTCAATGTATTAGATCAAAATCCATATATTAAAAGATAGCTCTTGTGAATGATCACAAGAGCCTTTTTGTCAAAAATGTTATCTTGTTATGATCGTTTTTCAGGGTATTCCACAATGACGGTGGTACCCAAACCCCCACGGGCATTCCATACCGCTTCAATCTTCATCCATTTTGGGTCACATAGGCGAACCAAATCTTCAAGAATACGATTGGTTGCATGTTCTTGATAGATCCCTACATTTCTGTATGAAGTTAAGTAGTATTTAAGAGATTTCATCTCAATCAATTCTTCCTTGGGTATATAAGTGATTTTTACATCTGCAAAATCAGGCAAACCGGACCACGGACAAACAGATGTAAATTCAGTGGTTGGAATCGTAACTAAGGTATCTTTTCCTACATATTCATAAGGAATAGTCTCCAAAATATCTACTAAAATTACACTTTCATCCTCAATATCAAAACGAATATTTTTGTACTTCTCATGATTCATTTCTACTTGTGCCATGTTATTCCCTCTTTTCCTTAGTGTATGATATTGTGTTTCCTTCTTATGCAATCGATTGTGTTGAAACTTTTTCTTCTACTGTTTTCCCTCTTTCATTTCGGATAAGATAGACTAATCCATAAACGACTGGAGTATCAAGAACTGCAATCATCAATTTTATTGCATATTGTGTCAATATCATTGTGAATAAGTTTGGGATCACACCATAAAAAGCAATTGTAATAAAAATCGTGGTATCAAGTAATTGGGACACAGAAGTAGATACATTGTTTCGTAACCATAACTTTCTTCCCTTTGTTTTCTCCTTAAGAAAATGGAAGGCCCAAACATCATGATATTGACTAACTAAATAAGCGATCATCCCTGCTAAGGTGATTCTTAGATTAGATCCAAGGATCTCTTGAAATGCTTCTTGCCCAGTCCAAAAAGGGGCTGATGGCATTTGAATAGCTAACTTAACCAATAAAGCGGAAATCACAGATGTTATAAATCCTGTGAAAACAAGCCAATTGGTTCGTTCTTTGCCCCATACCTCAGATATGGCATCCGTAATCGTAAAAGTTAGAGCATAGGCTAGAACTGCTGCAGGAACAAAGAAAGCATTTTGTCCAAATTGAATGGTAATGATCTTTGTTGCAATAATATTAGCTAAAACCAATAATCCGGTAAATAAACCAGACAACACAATAAAATACTTTTCTTGACGATTCATTTTAGATTTCTCCCTTCTAGTAAAGCCCACAAAAGTAACAAGCTTCGATGTGTATTCCACTACCTTCCGCTTACTCTTGTAGAATTTCTAAATAAATGTTGAAATCCTAATGTTGTTAAAGTGGAGAAAACAAGATAGTCCACAAAAGTGACGAAAAAGAAAAAAGCCCTTCACCAGGGCTTGATATCTCAACTGGTGGTATTTTTTACGTTGGTTTACCCACTAAACAACGAAGGATTCAATTTTCACAAATATAAATTATGCATCAATTTTTAAAAAAATGCAAGTAACTTCTTATCTAATCGGAAATTTCTGTAATCTCTAACATTTTAAACCTTTAAGTATTTTATATTAAAGTTATCACATTTTTATATATATTATGAATTATTGGAATTGTTAACAAAATTTTCTTGATCACTAAAATAGGCTGAATTATAATGAGGTTAAAGTAAAGTTTTAAGTTGTGTACAATTCTTTTATCAGGAATCGTTCTTTTTTAAGAACGATTCAAAAACAAATAAGGGAGTGTTAAAAGATGGGAGTAAGCGGTTATTTTATTCCAACAGTCAATTTATTTGGTGTAGGAACTGTGAAAGAAGTGGGGGGGCGGATTAACACATTAGGAGGGAAAAAGGTTTTAATCGTTACAGATGCTTTTTTAGCGAAAATAGGAATGGCTGATCAAGTAAAAGGCTTGATTCAAGAGGCTGGTTTAGATGTTGTGATCTTTGATGGCGCAGAACCTAATCCAACCGACCGTAATGTAGAAGACGGTCTTAAAGTATGGAAAGAAAATGGTTGTGATGCACTGGTTTCCTTAGGTGGTGGATCATCACATGACTGTGCGAAAGGCATTGGACTTGTAGCCGCAAATGGTGGAAAAATCCACGATTATGAGGGAGTAGATAAATCCAGTAATCCGTTTGTACCATTCGTGGCTGTGAACACAACCGCTGGTACTGCATCTGAAATGACACGTTTCTGCATTATTACTGACACAAGCCGTAAAGTAAAAATGGCTATTGTCGATTGGAGAGTTACTCCTGCCGTATCGATTAACGATCCAGAGTTAATGGTAGGAATGCCACCATCACTAACAGCTGCAACAGGAATGGATGCATTAACCCATGCCATTGAAGCATATGTATCAACAGATGCGAATCCATTAACAGATTCTGCTGCGTTAATGGCGATTGAAATTATTTCTGAGTACTTACCAAAAGCTGTTGCAAATGGTTCCAATATGGAAGCTCGTGAAAAAATGGCATATGCTCAATTCTTAGCAGGAATGGCATTTAACAATGCAAGTCTAGGCTATGTTCATGCAATGGCTCATCAATTGGGTGGTTATTATAATTTACCACATGGTGTATGTAATGCAATTCTACTCCCACATGTTGAGCAATTTAACCTTATTGCTGCTCCTGAACGTTTCCGTGATATAGCAGTAGCAATGGGTGAAAATATTGATGGACTTTCAGTAAATGAAGCAGCTCAAAAAGCGATTGAGGCAATTAAGAGATTATCTACATCGATTGGAATTCCATCAGGATTAGCGGAGTTAGGTGTAAAAGAAGAAGATTTCGAGATTATGGCAACGAATGCGCAAAAAGATGCCACACACCTTACCAATCCAAGAAAAGCAACCTTAGAGGAAATCATGCAAATCTTTAAAAATGCAATGTAATTGAGACTGATCTATTAGGCGGCTGTAGCCAAGAATTCCTTAGGCAGCAGCCGTTTAACTTTAACTTTCCTCCGAAAGAAGTCTCCCACTTCTAAACGTGAAGGTGTGCCAGTACCAGTGAAAGTAGGAGATGAATTTCGGTTAGGCGTAGCCTAAAGTTGTCTTTTTTTGCTATGATATAATTAGTCTTATATAAATGAAAGGCTGATATATCAATGAAATTAGACTGGGTGAAAATTACAATATTTCCTTAGTAAAATGGAATCACGATGTTGAGAAGCTTTTGCTTACTCACAACGGGTGATGCGCCCATTGAAGTGATAAAGAAATATATAGAAAAATTCCCGACTCCTGCCAAGTACAAAAAGGAGTTTGCATGGCTCAAAGAAGTCGATAGCCTAGCGTTGGCAAACGCTCAACTGAATTTGCAGAAGGCATACCATAACTTCTTCTCTGGTCGTGTTGAATTTCCTAAGTTCAAAAGCCGCAAGGCGAGACAGTCCTACACAACCAACGTGGTCAACGGAAAGGATTAGATTTTTCCATGAATGGCTTATTCGTCGATAGCGA